>NZ_JAWRHZ010000061.1:0-232508 GCF_040308045.1 Proteiniborus sp. | reverse complement strand
ATGGCCCTATGGTCAAGCGGTTAAGACATCGCCCTTTCACGGCGGTAACCCGGGTTCGAATCCCGGTAGGGTCACCATGGGCGCATAGCTCAGCTGGGAGAGCACCTGCCTTACAAGCAGGGGGTCATAGGTTCGAGCCCTATTGCGCCCACCATAAACAATTGATAAATAAGAATATGGCCTGGTAGTTCAGTTGGTTAGAATGCCAGCCTGTCACGCTGGAGGTCGAGGGTTCGAGTCCCTTCCAGGTCGCCATTATGACCTAACCCGATTTTCTGAATGCTTCTATCAGAAAATCGATGATAGGTCAAACGCACCGAGTACCAACCCTATTTTAGGTTTATGATCGGTGTGTCCGTTAGGACCAAATTTGTACGACCGTTAGGGAGTAAACAAATTTGAGTTGCGAGACTGCGGGCTTTACACGCTGGTGTAGCTCAATTGGTAGAGCAACTGACTTGTAATCAGTAGGTTGAGGGTTCAAGTCCTTTCACCAGCTCCATAATAAAAAGGCTGTTTTGGTTGGAAGAATCGGGACGGCTTTTTTCATGTATTTAAGTAGGTAGATAACCAGAATTTTATGATTCTGTGCTAGCTACTTATGCATTAACTAAAAAAGCTCACTATTTCAATTTAGCGAAATAGTGAGCTTGATTTATATTATACTCTATAGGTTTCCCATCTTAAATCAGGTCCATAAAACTTAAGTGGAGCAAATTTTCCAAAGACTCTAGAAAACGTTCTATTATCATAAGTTTCTGCTATTTCCATAAGGGAAAGATTAGTAGATATAATAGTCTTGTTTCTTCTAAAAAGTCGTGAATTAATAATATTGAATATTTCTGTATTAGTAAATGTATTAGTAAGTTCAGTTCCTAGGTCATCAATTATTAAAAGGTCAGCATCAAATAATAAGTTATAGTTATTATCGTCTAAATCCTGTTGATAGTTTTTTCTGAACCTATGCTCTTCAATAATTTCAAGAATTTTAAAGGCTGTTTGATATATGACAATTTTTCCTCTATCTAATAATGCCTTAGCTATACAGTTGCACATAAAAGTCTTTCCTAATCCAGTAGTACCATAGAAAAGTAAATTTTCTTCATTATCCTCATCAAAGTTAATACAAAACCCTTCACATCTATTTAGAATATTCAATATGTTTTCTCTGGGAGAATATTTTTCATCTTCAAATGGCTCAGGAGAAAAAATATTAATATCAAATGTTTTGAAGTTTTCTTTTTCAAGTACATGTTGAATCCCAGACATTTTATATGCTCTGTTTATCATCTCTTGCCTAAGACAATTGCATTTAGAACCATCTTTTAAGAAGCCAGTATCATTACAGCTATTACAAGTATAATTTATATCTAAATATTCTAACGGAATATTATTTTCAGTTAAAAGTATTGCTTTTTCCCTCTTTAATTTCTCCATTTCAGTTTTTATCTTATTAAGATTTTCTTCATAAGACTGAGAATTTTGGAGCATAGAAGTAGCGATTAATAGACCTGTTTTGGATATCTCTTTATCTATTTCTTTTAACCTTGGAATCTTGGAGTACACTTCCTCTTGTCTAAGTTTTTGCTGAAATAAAGCATTGTCTCTTCTATTCTCGTATTCTCTTAATATTTCTTGTATGTATGTTTTTTCCATACTCATCAACCTCTTCTTTTTCTTGCTATTTCCTCTAACTCTTCAGATGTATATCTAGCAGTTCTTTGCTCAGCAGTATGAAACCTTGTCTTTATTTTATTTGTACGTACTGAATTATTGGTACTATTTTTTGACTGAACAGCTACTTGTGGTTTGTCTTTTTCTATTACATCTTCTACTGTTGTTATTCCTTTTTTACGCCATTTAGATAGTATTCCATCTATGTAATTGACACTTGGATTAGCGGTTTTTTTAGTGTTTTCGCAGGCCTTTAATATGACTTCCATAGTAAACTTCCATTCATCAAACCATTTGTCTATTACTTTTATCTCCGCTTCACTTGGGATCCTACTACTAAACCCAAGTGATTTCATTATTCTATCATAATTATAGAACCTTTCATCCTGGGTTTTTGTATGTTTTTCCAAAGCATCAAGATTTGTTATACCCATATCATACCAATTTCTTACTATACCTTCAACATAGTTAATATTTCTTTTGCCTTTTTTCTCTACTGCATAAAAGAAGGCCTTAACTATTACTTCAGGATTCATGTTGTAGTTATATAGCCATTCAAGAATTTTTCTTTTTTCATTAGGCACCAATTGACGTCTTACTATGTAGTCAATAGATAAGAACATTTCCTGAATACTAGGAATCTTATTGGATTCAACTAAATCTTCAACAGTACAAGTATATACTTTAGTATTTTTTGCTGGATTAGCTTGAGTCTTTAACATGTAATTATTTTTTATATATAATTGCTTTAAGTTTAGAAACTCAACTTTATAATCATATTCGTCTGCATCTTCTTTTTTATGCTTTATTATAATTCCTTTTTGCTCCCAAAAATCCCAAGCCTTCAGGACGTCTGACAATGGTATATTTAAATGTCTTGATATACTTTCATTGTTGACACAGAGTTTATCATCATTATCCTTAGCATATTTATATCCTAATAAATAGACCTTTACATATGTACCATTTGCCATAGGCATATAATCATTTATAAAAATATTCTCAACGGGAGTATCGCCTAAATCTAAATCAGTAATTTCTAAAAAAAATGACAAACTTCTCACCTACCAATTAACTTTTTGCTTTTACAATATTATATCATACCTTTGTTCTTATTTCTTATTGTATTAAATATATTAATAATATGGACAACAACAAATGGAGGTATATAATAATGAAATATTTACTCAAAAAAATATTATTGAGAGCTTTTCTACTCCTCCTAATATTAGTAATACCTATTGTTACATTTATTTTCATTGAAGATAATGCCCAAATTACATGGAGTATAAACAATATTAAAGAAATGAATAAGTATACAATAATCGCTGAGTTTCTCCCAGAAAAAGAAGAAATTATTGTAACAGAAAAGATAAAGTATATAAACAAAACTAGCAAAAATACTGACAAGGTATTTTTCTATATTAGTGATATATTAAACTCTAAAGGAAGTTTATGTCAGGAAATTAATGATGAGTTAGCTTTTAAAGAAGGAGGGGTACTTCATGAAAGTGGAGAAATAGAATCTATAAAGATAAAAAATAAAAAAGCCGATTTTAAAATAATAGATAATGATATATTAATGATTAACTTAGATAAAAAATTAGAAAAGTCTGATAAGATTGATATAGAAATAAAGTATAAAGCAACAGTTTCGTATCTGTCCAATGTTACAAATGAAGGGACAGTTAGATATATGCTAAAAAATTGGTATCCTGTTGTAGCAAAGTATAATAATGGATGGCAGCTAAAGCCTACTTATTGTAGTAGCAGTTTAAGTAAGAACATCAATTACTTTCTTGTTGAAATAATAGTTCCAGAAGAATTTGAAGTAGAAGCTTCAGGAAGATTAATAGAAAAAACAAAAAAGAAGAGAAAATTTTATTATAAATTTCAGGATCAAGGTACTTTAAGTTTTAACGTTAATATAATATCGACAAAATATTAAACATAAATATGAATGTTTTGGTATAAAAATATAGAATTATGAAAAAAATAACAAAAAAACAGCCGTTAATAAAGGGTTGTCAAATTAAGAAGTTGTGGTATAATTTAAACGTACCGTTAAATTACAATCCTGTTACATATGAATTACAACAAGGTTACAGGATAGAAGGGAGCTGTGTAATGGAAAGCTCAAGTAAAAACGAGAACAATAGTTTATTAAATATCAAATTAGCTAATATTAAGAAATTTATAACAAATAAAACTTCATTAATTAAACAAGGTAGTACTAATGCTGAAAAAGATAAACTTAAAACATTGAAAAAGTTAAAGTTTAATAGAAATATATTTAACATTAGAACTGGTATTATTGCAGTGGTAGCTATTCTTTTTCTCACATTTTCATTGGTTCAATACAAGAAGGGAATTGATCATGAAATTGCTACAAGAGCATTTAACGTTAAGCTTGGTGATATGGAAATTGGAGTTGTTAGAGACAAGGATAAAGTCATAGACATATATAATTCCATACAAAAGGACCTGTCAAAGGAGCATGCACTTGATATAGTTTTAAAAGAAGAATTATCTTTTGTAGAAGTTCATGCAGAAAATGAAGAGCTTGTAAACAAGAACACGGTTGAAGAGAAAATCAGATCAAATGTAACGTTTAATGTTGTTGCATATGCAATTAATATTGATGGCAAGGATTTAGCTTATTTAGGGTCAGAGATTCTTGCTAAGGAAGTATTGGATGAAATAAAAGCTCCATACATAGAGATAGCAAAAGAAAATGACAGTAAAGTTGAAGAGATTAAGATAGTAGAAAATGTGAAGATTGTAAAAAAAGAAGTACCAGTTTCAAAAGTTGAGAGCTTTGATAAGGTTCTTGCCATACTTCAAAAAGGAACCGATGAAGAAAGAATTCATGTAGTTGAAAAAGGAGAAAATTACTGGACAATAGCTCAAAAATACAATATAAGTGTAAATGATTTAGAAAAAGCAAATCCAAATAAAAATCCTAAGTTAATACATCCAGGTGATGAATTAAGTTTAGTGGTGCCTAAACCTTTTCTAACAGTAGCTACATATGAAGAAAAGACTTATACTGAGGATGTGGCATTCGAAGTTGAATATGAATATAGCGACTCTATGTATAAGGATGAGAAGTCTGTAAAGAAAAAAGGTCAAGTTGGTAAAAATGAAATAGTAGCTAAAATAGAAAAACATAATGGAATAGAAGTAGCTAAGGAAATCCTAAAAGAAACTATACTATCTCAGCCAGTGGCACAGATTGTAGTCAAAGGAACTAAAAACCCTCCTCCAAAGCAAGGAACAGGCAGCTTCCAAATGCCAACCAGAGGAACTCTTTCATCTAGATTTGGAAAGAGATGGGGAAGAATGCATGAAGGAATAGACCTTGCTGCTAGAATAGGAACTCCTATAAATGCAGCTGATGGTGGAACTGTAACATTTGCAGGTAAAAATGGTAGCTATGGATATATGGTTGAAATAAATCACGGTGGTGGATTTACTACTAGGTATGCTCATTGTAGTAAGCTGTATGTAAAAAAAGGTGACAAGGTTTATAAAGGACAGAAAATAGCTGCTGTAGGAAACACCGGTAGAAGCACAGGTCCACATCTTCACTTTGAAGTTAGAAAAAATGGAGTGCCTCAAAATCCGTACAACTATATAGGAAAAAATTATTAATTGAGAATAGTAAGGGAGTGTAGCAAAACTACTTTTTTAAGTAGCTTGCAATACTCCCTTTTATAATTCAATCGTGTAGAGACAAAATTAATATAACTAGGACCATAATTATTATGAACTCGCTAAAGGCGTTGGCTGACGCTACCTCTTCCTCCCTCTTCTCCCTCCTAGGCGGTAGCGGAGAAATGGGAAATCGTGGAGACCTAGATGGTGGTTCATTCCTAGGAGTTTCTCTATCAGGAGTTGCAAATAATTTCTTTAAATCTATAACTCCTGCTCCTTGATTTTCTTGCTTATCCTTAAGGTCAGAGCATGAATTTATAAACATATTTTTTACTTGGCTTGGTGTTAAATTTTTATATTTACTATATAAAAGCGCTGCAGAACCTGATACCAATGGAGTAGCCATAGAAGTACCACTTGACGTTATATACCCATCACTTGATTTATTAGATAGAGACATAATACTAACTCCTGGTGCTACTACATCAGGCTTTCTAAGACCTTCCTTTGTAGGACCACGACTTGAAAAGTTTGCTATTGAATCGTCACTTGTGTCAGGAGTCCTTTTGTCATCAACTGCTCCTACTGTAATTACATTAGGGCTATTTCCTGGAGACAAAATTGTTTTAGCTGATGGACCACTGTTTCCAGCTGCCACTATTACAGTAAGACCTGATTTTATAGCTGCTTCAACTGCTCTTACTAAAGGGTCGGAATTTATAGAATTATTAGCGGGACTTCCCAGAGAAAGATTTAAAATTTTAGTATTATATTGTTCCTTAGTTTTGACAACCCAATCTATTGCAGACACTATGTCAGAAGTATTCCCACTTCCCGATTCGTCTAATGCTTTTATAGCTAAAATATTAGCACTAGGTGCTACTCCTGAATATTTTCCATTTGAAGAAAACCCATTAGAAGCGATAATACCAGCCACATGTGTTCCGTGACCATTATCATCATAAGGCTTAGCCTTATCATTAACAAAATCCTTAAATCCAACTATTCTATTTCTTGGTCTTGTCAGGTCGTTGTGAGGAGATACACCTGTGTCTACTACAGCTACAGTTACGCCTTCTCCTTTTAGTCCCATTTCTCGGGGAAAACTACTTCCGATAGATGCATTAGCAATATCTAGCAAGGCAAATACCTTTGAATCATAGCTTATATATTCAACATTTGGATCTCTAGATAGTCTGTCTATTTCTTCTAAATTCATGTTTAAGGCAATTGCATCAACTAAAGGAAGGCTTCTTCTAACTTTGCCCTCCATACTACGAGTCAGGCTATTTAGTTTATCAGTATTGTTTTCTTTAACTCTAACAATTACAGGAAGTTCCTCATTTGATTGAGTCTGTAGTTTTGCACTTAAGACAGGGCATATTTTCATGTTGTTTGATCTTCTCATTTTATTCACCTTCCTATGCTTTAATGTATGCACTAGTGTCTAAAAATGTTAATAAAATATTTATAAAATATTTATAAAATATTTAAGCAGTAGTTCTTTTCATAGTATAAACTTAGAAGAGTTAACAAGCTATGTTAAGTTTTTGTTGCATATAGATAGAGAGTCAATAATATCTTATATAATAGGCATATTTGTAAATGGAGGGGCTTCAATGATTAAAAATAGAACAAAGCTTAATATAATATTGGATGTTATTTTTTTTGCCTTAATTGTAATTATTATACTGCAAAATAAGACTAACACTGTTTTTTTAAATACAGCAGATGACTTAGCTAAAGCATCAAATATAGTGCAAAATGGGCCTAGGGACAAAAAGGCTTTAGCATTAACCTTTGATGATGGACCTCATCCAATATACACAAAAAAAATATTAGATATTCTAAAAGAATACGATGTGAAGGCAACTTTTTTTATATTAGGGAAACATGGAGAGCTTTATCCAGACTTACTATATAGACAAAAACAAGAAGGCCATGAAATAGGGATTCACAGCTATAATCATATAAATATGAGAAAGGAGAAAGAAGAAATAGTAAAAGATGAATTTAATAGCACTCAGCAAATAATCTATAAAACTACAGGAGAAAAAGCTAGGTCATTTAGACCACCTTATGGTACATACAACCAAACAGTATATGATATAGCAGTTGCGAATCAATGTAAGATAGTATTGTGGACATATTATCAAGACCCTAAGGACTGGAGTAATCCAGGTGTAGATAAAATAGTAGAAACAGTATTATCCCAAGCTACAAATGGAGATATTGTTTTGTTTCATGACCATAACGAAGCAAAAGAAAACCAAACAATTGAAGCCTTAGAAGAAATACTCCCAGAGCTGATTAAAAGGGGATTTAAGTTCGTAACCGTATCTGAACTATTGAGTTATGAGTAGATAATATTTTCAAAATATATCAATTATGTTTCAAATTTTAACAATGAAGTTTACATAATGTTGTGTTATAATAATGATATTCCCTCATACATATGAATTGAAAGGGGGAATATTTTTATGAAGAATATAATACACAAAGGTCATATATTTATAGTTATAACTATAATATTAATATCTATATTAGCAGTCATATTTATAAATCATTTTGAAGTTTTACAGGTATCCTTTTATCCATTGGTGAAAAACATTGAAAAAACAAGGCTATTAAAATATGTAGACAACTATGAAATACTTGAAACAGAACATTTCATAATTAGATACGAAACAGAACATAAAGAATATGCTGAACTTACAGGAGATATAGCAGATAGATATTACGAAAACATATGCAATATGTATGAATATCATCCATCTACTAAGAGTAATATAATAATTTATGGGAATGAAAAGGATTTCTTGGAAAACTTAAGATTTGATAAGAGTAATACGCCTATAGGCGTTTATTATTGTGGAATAATAAATATTTTATCCCCTGAAATATGGATAAATGACTATGAAAACCTTAGTCAAATATACGAATTCAATGGACCTGTAGTTCATGAATTTGCACATTTATTAATTGATGATATTACTAGGGGAAATTATCCAATGTGGCTTACAGAGGGGTTAGCACTATATACTGAATATAAAATAACAGGATTTGAATGGAATGACTATAATTCTGTTGACTACAAAATTACTCTTAAGGATTTAGATAAAAGATTTGATAACATAGATCAAATGGTTGCTTATAGAAAATCCTTTGAAGTAGTAAAAGGAATATCTGAAACTTGGGGCTTTGAAAAATTAAGAAATATGCTCAATGTATTAGGTGAAGGAAGCAATATAAATCAATCTGCAAGAGCAGTTCTTAAGATTAATCTTTATGATTTAAAAAATTTTGATTAAAATTATTCAATTCATATGATAAATTATGAAACAAAATTATAAAGTCAACCGTCTAATATTAGGTTGACTTTATGTTATAAAAAATTAAGGAGGATGGGGCATAAAAGAAAATTATAATTCTACATTATAATATATTATTTATGAATATTCTATCTTTTTTAGCAAAATGTGTCAACAGGTCTAAAGTCTAATGTTTTTATCTTTTTTTACCAGACTTTTTTAGCGTTTTTTATTAGTGATATTCTGTTACAAGATTTGTAAGCAGGAAAAAAAATTAATATATAGAATATAATATTTAAATAATGTATTTGATTTAAATGGTAGATGATTATAAAATTCTATATAGAGGTGTATATTATGAATAAAAAAATATTGATAGTAGAAGATGAGAAGCCTATAGCAGATATATTAAGCTTCAATCTTAAAAGAGAGGGATACGACGTAATTATAGCATATGATGGACAAGATGCTATAATCAAGACTTTTAATGAAAATCCAGACTTGATATTACTAGATGTAATGTTACCTATAAAAGATGGTTTTCAAGTATTAAAGGAAATAAGACAAAAACTTCAGACTCCTGTGCTGATGGTTACTGCTAAGGAAGAAGAAGTGGATAAGGTACTAGGTCTAGAACTAGGGGCAGATGATTACATAACTAAGCCATTTAGTATGAGAGAACTGGTAGCTAGAGTAAAAGCAAATTTAAGGAGAACAGAATTGTCTAGCCAGTTAACTGGAAGTGAAATAATTGACTTAGGAGATTTAGTTATTGATGTGAATAAATACGAAGTAAGAAGAAACGATAAAGTAATCGACCTTACACAAAGGGAGTATGAACTTTTGAAGTTCCTAGCAACTAAAGCAGAGCAAGTATTTACTAGAGAGCAGCTATTAGAAGAAGTATGGGGCTATGAATATTATGGTGATATTAGAACAGTGGATGTTACTGTAAGAAGATTAAGAGAAAAAGTAGAGGATGAATCAGGAGATTATAAGTATATCCTCACTAAGCGAGGAGTTGGATACTACTTTAGGAGGGGCTAACAATATGTTTAAAAGCATAAGGTGGAAGTTTATATTAGTATATTTCCTCCTAGTTTTTATTGCAATGGTGATTGTTATGGCTTTTATTATAAGAAAATTTGAGGATCATCATTTAAATCAGACAACTAGAACGATGGAATCAAGAGTTAGAAATTTAGTAAATATGTCTAATAATATCTCAAAGAGCAACGACTGGAACTTGGTGAAGGAAGAAATACAAACTGACGTAAAACGACTTCCCGTTTATGCAACTGAGATAATTTATGTCATAGACAATTCAAGCATAGCATCTATTATTGCAAGTAATTCCAGCAATGCTAAAATAATAGGGCAAAGTGCCTTTAATCTTAGCCAGATTCAAGCTGAGCTTATTATTGACGCTAAAAAATATGGAGAAAAAAAAGAAGGCTATAGTTCTATAGATAATGGTTCAAGTAAAGCTAAGCATTTGGCATATCCCGTTTTAAAAGAAAATGGAAGTGTTAAAGGAATTATATATATAACATCTGATATGACAGATATGTATGAAACATTAGAGGAGTCAAAGGTAATTTTAATAAAAGCTACTGCTCTTGCATTAGTGATTACGGTTCTAATAGGCTTCTTAATCGCTAGAAGCATAACAGAGCCTATTAATGACGTGACAAAAAAAGCAGAAAGAATGGCCAAGGGAGATTTTGATCAGGTAGTTGAGGTGAAATCTGATGACGAAATTGGCCAGCTAGCAAGCATGTTTAATTATTTGACTTTGAAGCTGAAAAATACATTAGCTGAAGTAAATAAAGAGAAAAGCAAACTAGATACCATAATTACTCATATGGCTGATGGGGTTGTTGCAGTTTCTTTAGATGGTAAAATAATACATGCCAATCCTATAGCTTTAAACATGCTTAAAGTAGAACGTGAAGAACTGAGTACAATAAAATATGATGAGATATTTGATGATAAAAATAACAGAGTTACTCTTAGCAGAATCGCCAAGGAAGAAAAGTGGAGAGGAAATGAAATAATTGAAATTGATTCAAATGTATATAATGCAGAATATGCTCCACTTATAGATGAAAATAACAATATTGGTGGTATGATAATAGTATTTCAGGACATAACAGAACAGCAAAAGCTTGAGAATATGAGAAAAGAATTTGTTGCTAATGTTTCACATGAACTTAAAACTCCAATCACAACAATAAAAAGTTATACAGAAACATTAATGGATGGCGCTATCGAGGATATAGACATTTCAATGAAATTTTTATCAGTAGTAGACAGTGAATGTGATAGGATGGCTAGGATTGTAAGAGATTTATTACAACTTTCAGATCTAGATTACAAACAAACAAAATGGAATAAGAAATCTGTTGATATAAATGAATTATTAGAAAGTATTTATTTAAAGATTAAAATATCTGCAGATGAAAAGAACCAAGAAATAATCTTGTATATAGAGGAAAATATTGGACAAATAATGGCTGATAAGGATGGTATAGAACAGGTTATACTAAACATAATTACAAATGCAATTAAGTATACTCCTAATAACGGAACTATTGAAATTGTAGCTAAATCAGATAATGAAAAAGTAATTTTAACAGTTAAGGATAATGGAATTGGGATTCCCAAGGAAGATATAAATAGAATATTTGAAAGATTTTATAGAGTAGATAAAGCAAGGTCTCGAGAAATGGGAGGTACTGGATTAGGTCTTTCAATAGCTAAGCAAATTATTGAAGCACATAATGGTAAAATAATGATAGATAGCGAATTTAATAAAGGAACAACAGTTGACATAATATTGCCTTTGAAGTAAGTGTTTTGTGTAATTTAAATTTAATTCCACTGTAATATGTTTGTAATAAAATTGGTATATAATGAAAATGTAGTATTATGTGGTATGAGGAGGAATTATTATGTCTAGAAAACTCCTTACGGTGGCACTAGTATTGGTGGCTGTTAGTGTTACAAGCGTCATAGGATATGCAGGCGGAGATAACACAGATTCCAAACAGGCCCTTAAGGTAGAATTACAAAAACCAGAAAAAGAAGTGCAAATATATGTAAACAGTGAAAATGGTATACAAACAGAGGGAGACGTTATTCTAATTACTGTTAAAGGAAAGAAAGGCTCAAGTGTAACTCTAGAGGTATACCTAAATGCCAATGTTGTAATAAAAGAAGAGGTTAAAACTATTGAGAGCCTTATTGAAGCTGCAAAGGATGAGGATTACAGCTTAATTTTGTCTGAAGACGTGGAATTGAATGATAACGGCGTATATCCAAAGGAAATAAAACTTAAAAAAGGTCTTTATAAAATTGTTGCTACAAAAAATGATGGTTCTATTTCTCATAGAGACGTCAGATATATTCTTTGTAAAGGGATTGATGATGTGGCTAAAACTTTAGACGACGCTAAAAATGCTATTATATCTCCTGTAATAGAAACTATTAAAAAACTAATCAAAAGCAATTAATTGTATCTCCTTGGGGATGGTATTATGAAGAAAAAAGAAAGAGTTAAATCTTTTTTACTAGCTTTTTTAGTCCTTACAACGATTTATCTTGTACAACAATTATGGATTGAATTTCCGGAGGAATTATTATCTTCTCTTGCTTTTGGACAAGAATCAACTGATTTTAAAGAAAGTGCAATATCAGATTTTATATTACCTGAGAAATATACTATAAATTTTGGTGGAAATAATCGCGCTATTATGTATTCTGATGAAACACATGGTCTTTGGAGTAAGGGAAGAGAAATACTTGAGGAAGTATTCCAATCAAAGAATATTAAAATTGAAGAAATGAATAACGAGGAATTTGAAGAGAGTAGGAAAAAAAGATCGATTGGTTTCTATTTCTCTAATGATATATATACATTTTTCTTTGGCAAAATATTTGATGCTGATATTTCATCATCAATTGATGAATCTATTAAAAAGATTAACAGTATATATATTTACTTAGATTCTTCTAGAGATAATTTTATTGTGCTTTGTGATGGAAATAACTACATTAAAATTAGCGGAGTAGACTTTAGCTTTGAAAATATTAAGAATGAAATCGACAGTATTAGTAAAAGTGATTATACAAGAGCATATACAGTTTCCGAACTTTTAGCACCCAATATTACAAACAACACATATATCCCCTATAGAGTAAATTTTAACCTGTCACAGGTATATGTAAGAAAGGAAATTGATATTAGTAACGAACTAGAAGAAAACAGCATAGCATCACTGTTTTTTAATAGGGATTTAGCATATATACGAAGAATTGAAGAAAATGATGGGACAGTAATATATATTGATAGCCAAAGAACTTTGAAGATACATGAGAATGGTCTTCTTGAATTTTTTAGGGCTATTGAAGCAAATGTTGAAACAAGAAATCTCTATATGAGTCTTAAAAATGCTATAGATTTTATTAATACTCATATGGGTTGGCCTGAAAACACCTATCTTTATAAGATAGATGAAATTGAATTTGAAAACAATAAGGGATATAGGTTTACCTTTAAATATAAAATGGATGGATTAACCGTAATTTCTGATGAGAGTGAGACATTAAATTCCATAGAAATAGAAGTAATTAATAATCAGATAAAATCTTACAGAAGGCGTATATGGGAGGAAATAGGGAAGGTAAAGCCAAAAAGTAGCTATAAAAACATGTTGTCAGCCTATGACATAATTGATAAGAACTACGGTTTTATCAAAACAAGATTCATAGAAAACAATAATATCAATGTAGATACTGTATCAGCTGATGAATTAGATAAGAATGTTAATTTAGCTATTAAAGATGCATGCTTGGCATACTATGACAACTCCACAGAGGAAAACCAAGTTTTAAAACCAGTATGGATAATAGATGTAGCAGGCTCTAGCTATGTATTTGATGCCTACGATGGTTATGTAGAAAACGGGGGGAATCCAAGGTAATTAATTTAGTGGATGGTGAAATTAATATGGACTGGTCAAAGGCGAAAAATATTCTAATAATTGCCTTTATCATCACAAATATTTTTCTAGCTTATGTGCTGATAAATAGCAGGACTTCAAATGTCCCTATGGCTGGGGATGATTTTATAAAAGACGTAAAAGGTTTCTTGCTAGAAAAGAATATTAAGGTAGCAGTAGATATACCTAAAGATATACCATCTTTACCACCATTTAGAATCAAATATGAAATCTATAACTCCCAGAATATAGCTAATAGATTCTTAGGGAAGAATTACTCCACAGAAACAATAAAAGGTAATATATATTATATTAATAAAAATGAAAAAGTTACTGTGGTAAATAGCAATGAAATAATATATGAAAATCATAATACAGATTCAATATACAATAATTTAACTTCTAAAAAAGCTGAAAATTTATCTAGAGAATTTATTAAAGACAAAGGGTTTTTAGAGGAAGATTATAAATTAAGCATTATAAATTATGAAGACAATATTTATTATATTGAATACACTAAGGTTATAGATGAATTTTATTTTGAAAAAAGCTATATGAGATTTACTATTAGTTCCACTGGTATAAATAAGTTTGAAAGGTATTGGATAGATTCGGCTGAACAAGATGAATCTGCTACTATGACAGTTATGTCTGCCCCTAGGGCTTTACTTAAGCTATTAACTATGGAAGAAGCCTATGGAAAGACAATAGAGGAAATATCTATATGCTATTACCTTGACCCTGAAAAACATATTGGAGCCAGTGACCCAAGTAATACAAAAGGTGGGAAGACTACACCTGCTTGGAGAGTCATATTTGATGATGGTACAAAAATATTTTTAGAGGATAATTAAATAAAATAGAGGATTTTACGAATATAAATAGAAGAAATACTATATTTCTTCTATATTTTTTTGTGCAAAAATTAAGTAGGAAAGTGAGGTGGCATATACTGACTTGATCAGTAGGCATTTGATATGGATAAAATAATTATCGAGGGCGGAAAAAAACTTAATGGTTTAGTTGACATAAGTGGGTTTAAGAATGCTGCACTACCTATAATATCAGCATGCCTTCTAGCCGGTGAAAGGTGTGTAATTGAAAACCTTCCTAGAATAAAAGATATATTTCATATTTCCAAAATTATGTCGGCTATAGGTTCAGAGATTGAATTTAGTGAGAAAGGTATTATGGTAATAGATACAAGTAAAGTTGAGAAACTTGTAGCTCCATATGATCTTTCAAGAAAAATCAGAGCATCTTACTATTTATTAGGGGCAGGTCTTAGCCGTTTCAAAGAAGTGGAAGTTGCATATCCTGGAGGATGTGATATAGGTACTAGGCCCATTGACCAACATATTAAAGGCTTTGAGGCACTTGGAGCAAAAGTAGAAATAAATCATGGAGTTATTAAGTGCAAGGCAGATAGATTGATTGGCACTAAAATATATCTAGACGTAGTAAGTGTTGGGGCTACAATAAATATTATGATGGCAGCAGTCTGTGCAGAAGGCAGAACTACAATTGAAAATGCTGCAAAAGAACCTCATATTGTTGATGTGGCTAACTTTTTGAATTCTATGGGAGCAAATGTAAAGGGAGCAGGTACAGATGTAATCAGAATAGATGGAGTAGAAAAGCTACATGGCTGCACATATAGTGTTATACCTGATCAAATAGAGGCTGGTACCTACATGGTAGCAGCAGCTGCTGCAGGAGGAGATGTCATTGTCAACAATGTAATACCAAAGCATTTAGAATCAATAATAGCAAAGTTGAGAGAGACCTCTGCTGAGGTAATTGAATATGATGATTTTGTTAGAGTAATCTCAGATGGGAAACTTAAAGGAGTAAATATTAAAACTTTACCTTACCCTGGATTTGCCACAGACCTTCAACAACCTATGGTAGCAGCATTATCTATGGCAGAAGGTATGAGTATAATTACTGAGAGTGTTTATGAAGCTAGATTTAAATATATTGATGAGTTAAAGAGAATGGGTGCCAATGTTAAGGTAGATGGAAGGGTAGCTATAGTTGAGGGAATAGAGAGATTAAGTGGAGCAAAGGTTAGGGCGACTGATTTAAGAGCAGGTGCGGCACTTGTAGTTGCAGGTCTTATTGCAAAAGGAAAGACTGAAATCGACAATGCATTTCACATAGATAGAGGGTATGAAAATATAGAACAGAAGCTTTCTAATCTTGGAGCTAAAATATATAGGACTGATAGATAGCCGGGTAATCTCGGCTTTTTATGACATATGGGAAATTATGAACGAAGTCTAGTTGTTAGTTTTTAGAAGAGGGGCTTTGTTACATTAAAAGTTTTTATGATATAATTGTTTTATGTTTAATAATTTGATTTAAATTTAAAAAAGCAATACCTGGAGGAGAATATATGACCATAAGATTTTGTTCACTAGCTAGTGGTAGCAGTGGAAATTGCCAATATATAGAAACAGATAAAGTAAAATTGCTAGTAGATGCTGGCCTTAGTGGAAAAAAGATTCAAGAATCGCTTATTTCCATAGAGGTTGACCCTAGTACAATAAATGGAATATTGGTTACACATGAGCACAAGGATCATATTCATGGCATAGGGATTTTATCAAGAAGATTTAATATACCTATTTATGCTAATGAGAAGACATGGATAAGCATGGAATCGCAAATAGGAGAAGTAAAGGAAGAGAATAAAATAACCTTTAATACAGACAAAACCTTTGAAATAAATGATCTAAATATACATCCCTTTATGATATCTCATGATGCTATTGAACCCGTGGGATACAGTTTCTATTATAAAGATATTAAAATTAGCCTAGTTACGGACACAGGATGTGTAAGTGAAGAAGTAAAAGAAAATATTAAAAACTCTCATTTACTACTGATAGAGTCAAATCATGATGTAGAAATGCTCAAAGTTGGAAAATATCCTTGGTATCTTAAAAGAAGAATTTTGGGAGAACATGGACACCTTTCAAATGATGATGCTGGAAAGCTTCTGGCAGAAGTACTATGTGGGAAAAATGAATGCATACTTTTAGGACATTTAAGCAAAGAGAATAATTTCCCTGAATTAGCATATCAAACGGTTGCTAATATTCTTACGGAGAAGGGTATAAATGTAACTAAGGATATAAGTTTAGATCTTACTTATAGAGATAGGCCATCTAAAGTATATAATTTTTAAAACTATAGGAACAAGAAACAAGTTTAGAAAGTCTTTATTAAGTATGTTGTAAAACAATAATTTTTGTAAATACTATATATAATCTTATTTTTTAAATAAATACTAATTTGGAGTGATTAGATGTATGTAGTTTGTAATGATCATTTAGAAATTGCATTAGAAGAATTTGTAGAAACATATGAACAATCACCTGATATTTATGAACTTGATAAAGTAAGCTTTACTGACTGGACAAGTCCACATACATGCGAGTTTTGTGATAAACATCCTAAGTATTTGGTGGTTTAGAAAATATTAATAAATTTTGACACTATGAGGAGGCAATTATGAGATTACTTTTAGTAAACGATGATGGAATTGATGCTGTAGGGATTCAAGCATTAGCTAAGGAATTTGAAAAAGATTATGAGTTAGTAATAGTAGCACCAGAAGGCCAAAGAAGCGCTACTAGTCACGCAATCACTCTAACAAAGTCTATATTAGTGAAAAAATTAGAGATCCCAGGAATTAAATCTAGAGCTTATAGCATATCTGGCTCACCAGCAGATTGTGTAAGAGTTGCATTAGACAAGTTAGTGGACGGACATATAGATGTGGTACTATCAGGAATAAATCAAGGTTTAAATATAGGAGCAGATATATTATACTCAGGCACAGTATCGGCAGCTATTGAAGGAAACCTTTATAGAATACCTTCAATGGCATTTTCTTGTGAGTTAGGAGAAGAGCCTAATTGTTTTGAAACAGCTGCAAAATATGCTAAAAATATATTTGAGAATGTGAAAGAAGATTTAGTTGAAAATAACATAGTTCTTAATGTGAATTTCCCATGCCTAAGAGAAGAAGAAATAAAAGGAATTAAAGTATGTAAAATAGGCGGAGTTGTTTACGATTACTATTTTGTTGAAAACAAAAACGGTGAGGATGAAATAACTTTAGCAATTAAAGGAAGACATAATGAAGGAATAGAAGAAGAAACGGATAGATCCTTCTTAAAAGAAGGATACATAACTGTAACTCCCTTGCACTATGACTTAACAAACTATAAACTAATGGAAAAAGTAAGTGATTGGCTATAATTATAATTTATATTGGAGGAATCAATGAAAATCCGAATAGTTTCCGTTGGAAGAATAAAAGAAAAATTTATACAAGAAGGCATAAAAGAATACTCAAAAAGACTATCAAGATATTGTAACCTTGAAATCATAGAAGTAGACGATGAAAAGGCTCCAGAAAATTTAAGCCATAAAGAAATGGAGCAAATAAAAGACAAAGAGGGAGAAAAGATTCTCTCAAAAATTCCCATTAATTCTTATATCATATCCTTAGCCATAGAAGGCAAGAACTTATCCTCAGAAGAACTCTCAGAAAAAATAGAATCCCTAATGATAGAAGGAACAAATGAAATAACTTTTATCATAGGGGGTTCCCTAGGCTTGTCAAAAGAAGTACTACAAAAAAGCAACTTCAAACTATCCTTTTCAAAAATGACATTTCCCCACCAACTTATGCGAGTAATTTTATTAGAACAGATATATAGAGAGTTTAAGATAATGAAGGGTGAACCCTATCATAAGTAGGAAAAGCCATTATTTGTAGGATAATGATTAAGGGGTTATCATAAAATAGAAATAAGTGGTATAATACGTATAAGTAGTTCAATGTTCATCAAGTACAAATCAAGTTAGGAAGTGATGATAATAGAATACTGGTTTGGAGATTGTTCTAATGCAGACATATTAGTTATCACAGATAAAAAAACAATATAAAGAAATCAAAATTGTATTATCTTATTTAATAAGTAAGTCCATTAGATATATAATAGTTGATAATAAGGAATCTTCGATTTTTGAATATGGGAAGCTACATGTGTGGGACTAAAAGAAGCAAAGGATTATGTTGATAGTTTATAGTACAGATTCTGTTGGGGCAAACTTGACAGTACTTTCTGTTTAAGAAAGTAAAAACTGAGTATTGAAGTGATATTATGGGAGATAAAGCATTTGATACTAACGCTATTCTCACAAAAGCTATTCCAGATGCTACTGCACGAGTGGCTTCATTAGTACAAGAAAGATACAAGCCAATCAATAGGAAACTTATGATATATGATGACTATTATGTAAACCTTGAGAATAAATATGAATAAGATTAGAGCTATAAATAGTGGCAATTAGCATAGATTTATTATACAATCTTACCATAGGATAAAATAAAAGGGTGAGTTTAATGAAAGAGATTTACAGTAGAAACAACTGTTATTTTACACATTCCATTGTTGTAGACTTGATCTCTATTTTACTAAACATATTTTATGATCATAATGGCTCCAGTAAATATTCAGACATTTATACAGAAGACTATATTAATAGTATAGAAAAGAATTATAGGTTTTTAGGAGAAATAATAAATTCCCTGCCTGTTCATGGATATGGAATGTTAGAGTTTCTTTTGCTTAATAAAAACTTTAATAATATAGAGAATTTTAAAAGCTACATATTTAGCTTAAAAGATGAAGATTTTTTTTATATTTTCTACGGACAATATATAGATAAAGACTTACTGAAACTAGCATTACAGGATGATGAAAACTTAAATAAGTTATATTCAGAATATGACTATATAAGTACCAACTATTTAGCCTTAAAAGGTTTGTTTTCTAATAAAGATTTGTTTTTGCAGGAGTTTTTTTCTTGCTTAGATAGTTTATATACAGAAGAATTTATCAGTAATTATGAAAAAACAATCGCTAAAATTTATGACGAATTACCAGGGCTAGAAAATTCTCTTTTGACTATAGAGCCCTTAGAATTATCCCAAAAGATTATGGGCAAAACTTTCAGGAACAGGGGCCCTTATGAAGACTTTATTTTTATACCAAGTTACTTTATAAATATAAAGGCTATAAGATTTTTTGGAAAAGATCAGATATTAATATATTCACTTAATCATAAGGACTTTACTAAGAAAGATATAATTAATATTTTGAAAGCAATATCTGATGAAACTAGATTTGAAATCATAGAATTATTATCCGAAGAAGATTCTATGACGGGAAAAGATTTGGCTAGTAAGTTAAGTCTTTCAACACCGACAATTTCTCATCATATTGAAAAATTAAAAGAAGCTGGATTTATTAATGAAGAACGAGTAAAAAATTCTAAATACTATAGCATAAATTATAATTCTATTGATAAGCTTATAAACAGCTTATCATCTAGATTTAAGAAGGATAAACATTAAATCATATATAGCACTTTAAAGACTGTTAAAAGTTAGAGAAATATCTACTTTTAGCAGTCTTTATTTTTATGAATAATTCTATTGACAGAAATGTAGAGGGAACTTATAATATAATCATCTAATTAGATAAATATAAAATTGCTGTATCTTTTTATTCAAAGGAGGTCATGAAATGAGTGTAGCTATAGAAGTTGATAATCTAAAGAGAACCTATGAGGGAACTTTAGGAATGACAAAGAAAAAAACTATTGAAGCTTTAAGGGGAATATCTTTCAAGGTAAATGAGGGAGAAATATTTGGACTGTTGGGACCAAATGGAGCGGGAAAAACTACAACTATTAAGGTACTAACTACTCTTTTAGCTCCATCCTCAGGAGAGGCGAAAATCTTTGGCTATGATTGTTTCGGAGGAGAAAAATTGATAAGAGACAAAATAAACTTTATATTTGGAGGAGAGAGAGGACTATACTGGAGGCTTTCTGCTTATGAAAATCTTCAATATTTTGGTGATATTTATAAAGTGCCAGGGAGAATTTTAAAAGAACGGATACCTAAATTGATTAAATTAGTGAATTTAGAGGGAAGAGAACATGAGAAGGTAGAGAGTTTTTCTAAGGGTATGAAGCAAAGACTTCAAATAGCAAGAGGATTAATAAATGATCCCAAAATTTTATTTTTAGATGAACCTACTATTGGATTAGATCCTATTGGTGCTAAGGATTTAAGAAATATTATATTAAAGCTTAAAGAGGAAGGAAAAACTATCCTTTTAACCACTCATTACATGCATGAGGCAGATGAACTATGCGATAGAATTGCCCTAATCAATAATGGAGAATTAATTGATATAGATACTCCCAAACAATTAAAGTTTAAGCATCTTAAGAATGAAAGTGGTTCCCTTGAAGATGTTTACATAAAGCTTATAGGAGGGAATGAAATTGCTTAATTTTAAAGTGGTGTTTTCTACCTTTAAGCTTCACTTATCCCAATCTCTTTCTAGAGCTACTTTTAGATTTTGCATAATAGTACAGCCTTTAATATATACCTTCATTCTTTATATGGTGTACCGGGAATCATCTTATACTAATTATGCAAACTATGTTATCTTAGGAAGCGGACTTACCAGTCTTTGGAGTTCTATTTGCTTTTCCTCAGCAGGGGATATAGAAAGAGAACGTTATATGGGAACTTTAGAGAATTTAGTTTCTAGTCCTTCAAACTTTACCACAATAATTTTAGGTAAAGTTTTAGCAAATACTTTTTTAGGCTTGACTGGGATGATATTAAGTCTAATGTTTACTAAAATATTTTTTAAGGGTTCTTTATATATAGAGCATGGATTTCTATTTTTAATTAGTTTTATTTTAATGATATTTTCTTTTATATCTATAGCTTTATTTATTGCACCCATATTTACTCTTTCAAAAAATGCTAGAGCTTTAATGAATTGCCTAGAATACCCTATATTTATTCTATGTGGTTTTGTATTTCCTATAGATATGCTGCCTCCCTTTATAAAGCCTTTGAGCTATGTATTATCACCTACTTGGGCAGTAAAAATATTGAGGGAAAGTTCCTTAGGTATTGATGATTTTTCTACATTTTATAAGAAAATGGTTGTCCTGTTTTTTATATCGGCTATCTATCTTATAGCTAGCAAAATTTTATTTTCAAAGGTAGATAAACGTACAAGAATAGAAGCAACTTTGGGGGTGAGCTAGTATGGACAGTTTGAAAAGACTATATAGAAATGGGCTATACTCATTTAAAGGGTTATATGGTTTTTTAAAACCAGAGATTTACGTATTAGTTAAGGTTGTAAATCCAATATTTCAAGTATTATTTTTCTCTTTGGTAGCCAAACATGCCTATGGTAACATAGATATAACTCCCTTTGTCATTGGGAATGCCTTTGTACTTTGTATGTACAATGCCTTTTTTGGTGTGGGAGTCAATTTGATTTCCGAAAGAAGCATGGGGACTTTAAAGATTTTAATAGCTTCTCCAGCAAATAAGTTCAAGCTATTTGTATCAAAATCCACCTTCCACATATTAGATGGCATGATAACCGTACTTATAGGCTTGCTAACAGGCGTTGTTTTTTTGAATATAAGGATACCTCTACATACTATGCCATATTTTTTATTGTCATTGGTTGCTGCTATATTTACGGCATGTTCCATGGGACTATTTATTGGAAGTATAGGGCTTGTAACAAGAGATATAAATTTATTATTAAATTTATCCTCTATGCTACTAATGAGCCTAAGTGGTGTTAATTTTCCTACAGAAAAGCTTCCGTTTTTCCTTGAGAAGTTAAGTCACATACTGCCCCTAACTAATGCATTGAAGGCGTCAAAACTACTTATTAATCCTGTTATAATATCCTATGAAACTGTAAGCATGTATATATTTAAAGAACTAGTAATTGGGGTGTCATACTGTATTATTGCCTATATAGCATTAAAAGCTATGGAAGGATTAGCTAAAAATAAGGCAACTCTTGATATTTATTAAGAAGACACTTTTATACGAGTTATATTGAACTACATAAATATGATTGTTGCATTATATGATGAAAACATGGAATGAAGAGTTGTCCCTATGCTTATTCCGTAGGATTTCTAATCATTATAGTAGACTAAACACTAAAAAATTTACTTTTATACAGACATTAAGTTAAAATGAGTATATAATCAACGTATAAGTATATGTTAAAGGGTGTTGAGTAAATAATAAAGAACTATTTTGGGATTTGGCTATTGGGGGGATTAAATTGAAATACAGTTGTTTAATTTTAGACCATGATGATACTGTAGTTAAAAGTACACCAGATATTCATTACCCTTCCTTTGTAGAAGCGTTAAAAACATTAAGACCTGAAATGGAGCCTTTAAGTCTTGAAGAGTTTGTTTCGTATTGCTTTAACCCGGGGTTTTCAGAGTTATGTAAAGATGTATTGAAATTTAGCAAAGTTGAGCAGGAATATCAATATAAAATATGGAAGAGCTATACAAATTCGAAACCGCCTGACTTTTATTCTGGTTTTTCTGAATTAATAAAAGAGTATAAAAAATTAGGTGGTATAGTATGCGTAGTTTCTCATTCTGAAAGTGAACAAATATCAAGAGACTACATGTTAAATTGTAATTTTACTCCTGATTTAATATTTGGTTGGGATTTAGAAGAACATCATAGAAAACCAAATCCTTATCCAATACTAGAAATTATGAAAAAATTCAACTTAGATAAACATGAGGTACTAGTAGTAGATGATTTAAAACCAGGGTTAGATATGGCAAGAAGTTGTAATGTGGAATTCGCAGGAGCCGGTTGGTCTCATATAATACCAGATATAAAGAAATATATGAAGAATAATTCAGATTACTATTTCCCAACTGTTGAATCATTTAAGGAATTTATATTATCTAAATAGAGATTTATAAGACAACTATTCATAAAAATTGTATTATGGCATGCATTTACTTATACTAGGTGAAATGATATGGAATAGATTATATGGCAATTTGCTAAAATTATACAAAATAACTTTTCTTAAGCTGATAGTTTCGATCTGTCGTTCTGCTGTGTTTTTTTACATAAGATATATTTGAAAACGATGCAAAAAGCAGAAAAAATTAGGAAATGAAAGTTGAATAAAAAAACTCTACTAGACCATTAGATAAATATAATTGAGGAGGTACAGCATGGATTCTTTTAATAATAACCGTAATTTCATGAAAATCGGATTTGATCTACCTGAACGTGAATTTGTTTCTGATCAAGAACGAAGACTGCCTCAACCACCTGTTGAGAAAGCAATTGATAGCAATTTAAGAATAATTGAACTTCCAGCTGTAGATAAAAATATTATTAGGCACAACATCGTGGAGAATGGAGATACTATTGTGAAGCGCACCGATTAATGCTGCTGGACATTGGACATGTATGTCAAAATTTATATTTAGCCAGTGAAGGTATTGGGTGTGGCACTTGTGCAATTGCAGGGTACGTCCAAAAAGCTTTTGATGAGTTAATTGGAGTAGATGGGCAAGATGAATATGTTGTTTATGTTTCTGCTGTCGGCAAAGTAGAATGAAAGGATATACTCTAATGAGGAAGTGATTGTAGTTATAATAGGGAGAGTTATCCACTTTATAGGTGGTGTGTATATTATGATGGGTTATTCTTTGGTAAGCTACATAACTAAGAAACTTGATTCTGGGCATAGATTTAGTATATATAGCTTATAGGTACAAAAACATGGGGGTGGTATTTATGAATTTAAAAGAATCAGAAAGAATTTGTCCTCTTTGCGGCAAGGACAATAATTGTCAACATGGCCAAGGAGGGTGTTGGTGCGAGACAGTGAAGTTTCCTAAATATATATTGGATTTAATTCCCGATGATAAAAAGGGAAAAGCATGTATATGTAAATCTTGTTTAGAAAAATATCAAAAATAACCAAAAAGATATATCTAATATTACTAGTATTAGTTATACAAGCTATATATAATGCTAAAAAATAGATTATCTTAATTTTGTGAACTGAATCATAGAAAAACATGAAAAATGTTTATGGAATTTATAGCAAAGTAATATTGTTTATATGATAAATATAGGAGGTCAATATGAATGTAAAAAAGGTTAAAAACAGAGGTATTCTTTTTACTTTTCATGACTTGGGTATTCCCACAAATGTATATATCATTCAGGGAGAGCGTTATATCTATATAATAGATACTTACCTAGGACCAGACATAATGAAATCAGTTAATCAATATAGAGTAGACTTATTTGGAGACAAGCAAATTATTGTTGTAAATACTCACAGTCATTGGGATCATGTGTGGGGAAATAGCCTATATTCTTCTTCTTTTATTATAGCTCATGAAAAATGCAAGAAATATATGCAGCAGTATGGAATAGAGGCTCTTGAGGAGTATGGAAAATATCGAAAGGGAGAGGTTATTATTACATACCCTAATCTAACCTTCACTAATAAAATCTTCTTCGAAGAAGATAGTGTTCTTATTTATCATACTCCTGGTCATACAGATGATGGAATATCAGTACTAGATATGAAGGATAAAGTTTTATTTGCTGGTGATAACTTAGAGCGACCCATACCCTATCTTATGTCAAAAGACCTTAATCAATATATGAGTACATTAGAAAATTATCTAAAAATAGATGCGGATATTATCATAGGGGGACATACAGACTGTGAAGATAAAGATTTGGTTAGAGATAATCTTGATTATGTGAAAAAGGTTATAGCTGGTGAGACTATAGAGATGAAGGCTAAGGAATTCGAGGAGTATCATAAAACTAATATAGCTTGGTTGAATCAGTAAGAGGAGGAAACGTGAGAGATAGTAGGTAAGGACTTATTTTCAGAAAAAAATAGAATCACTAACTGTGTATAACATAAACCATACAACTTTTATTATAGGGACTTTCCTATGATTTCCAAAAGAAGTACTGCAAGGAAGTAATTTAAAGCTATCCTTTCTCAAAAAGACCTATTCACATCAACTCATGGGATTATTTTTTAGAACAAATATATAGAGGATTTAGGATAATGAAGGGTGAACCGTGATTTACTGAATATATGACTCTGAATTAACCACGTTTTTCTTGTGTTATGCTAAAAACATAAGAAAATCATAGGAAAGAGGAGACATGTGAAATGGGTAAGATAGCGATTTATACAAGGGTTTCTTTGGCACGACAAGTAGCAGAAGATGCATATTAGCTAGATGTGCAAAAAGAGAGATGTGTTTTTCTTTTAAAAAGTAAAGGGTACAGTGAGTCAGATATTGACTTGTTTTGTGATGCTGGTATTTGCTGTTATGACTTAAGTCGTATCAGTAGAAGCATTAGCCATACACTTCAGATTCACAAGTTGTTAAAAGAAAATAACTTGAGGCTTTATACCTGTGATGGAGCATTTACGGGGGATATAAACGGACAAAATGCAAAAATAATGGTAAGTACTACAGTATGCTTAATGAGTTGTTTATTGACCAACTAATGGAAAGGATCATTGATGGGATGAACAAATCTGTAGAAGCGGGAAATTATTTCGGAGGATGTCCTCCTTTTGGATACAAATATGAGTATTACTCACTAAAATAGGAAAACAAAGTTCAAGAAAATCAAGATAGCAAAGCAAAGAAAAGGGATATCAAGAAACGGCTTATTATAGATGAAGAAGAAAATGCAGTTGTAGAATTGATATTTAATTTATTTAATAAAGACAAACTTAGCATAAAAAATGTAGCCCAGCACCTAAACTTGCATGGTTATAAAACAAGGCAGGGGAAACAATTTGCAACTGCTACAGTTCAAAAAATTTTAGAAAACCCAGTATTCTGTTTAAGACTCTTTCGGGGGAAACTTAGACAGAAGAAAAAAGCAGAAGAAGGTGTGCGGGTTTGGGAAAAGAAAAGTATATCTGATATCAACTTTTATGATTTGCCAGTCGGAAATCATGAAGCGATAATCTCGGAAGATATTTTCCTTGAAACACTGGAAAGATTGCATAGCAGAAGAAAAACTCGGATGAATCAAAATACAGCAGAATCCATGCGGGGAAGAATTACTGCGATGGATATTATTTAGTCCAAGAAGAGCGGGCGTTTAACCTAATAAAAGAAGATTTCTTTAAAAGGCTTAAAGAAGCATTTATGTTAGTAAAAGAATATCAACAATATATTAACGAAAAATACGGAACAGAAGAACAGATGTTATTTGATGTAGAAATCTCAAATTTTAAGGAAGAAATTAAAACTCTCGAGAAAAACCAAACAAGGCTAATATCAAAGTTGGATACCTTGATTGAACGACAACTCCTAGAAGACTCCAAGACTATTAAATACGAACAACTTGAGAAAATCATAAAAGACACAGAAACTGAGATTGTAAAAGTTCAACAACTAATAACAGAACAGCAATATAATATTAGGCAAACGGAAAAGCGAAGGGAAGCATTATTAAAAGAAACTCAGGAACAAGAACAGTTTGATAATATAGAGGAATATTTTAATTCCTTATCATTGTTGCAAAAAAGAGAACTACTTGAAAAGGTGTATATAAAGATTGTAATAGACACCATAAGTAATGCAAGGTATGGACCTAAAAAACTAAACATTAAACAACTAGAATATAATCAATACTCTAGTATTGTAGGATTTTGTAAAACTCTTGGAGTCCAAGAGTTCAAAGAATTTAATAACTACCTTAAAACAAAGGGAAAAGAACTAAATCTCTTGGAACAATACTGCGGTGATGCAGAATAGTAAAGGTACCTAAAGAAGTGTTTGCTCCGGAAAATGAGCACTTACAGAAAGTACCTAGCCTGTTTGAAAATATTCAACTTAATGATAGTTTAACCTATTCTGTCAGAAAAAACAATACCATATCATACAAGGGATTTATTTTGGAAAATCGGGAAAGGGGAAATGTATCATGAAATATGAGCTTGAGAATAAAAAGCCAGAAACATTTGCTACTACTTGGGAAGGACAGTATGAAGTTTTTAACTGGGCAGAGTATCTTATAGGTGTACCAATGCCTATATTCTTAATTACTACTTACAAAGAAAACGGTTTGCCTAATGCATGCTTGCATTCATGGTCTTCTTTTTCGGGAGAAGGAGGAGAAAGAGGAGGCTATTTTTGCATAATGGGTGGTATTCAAATGGAATATGGACATACGATTAAAAATATAACTAGAGATAAGGAGTTTTGCATTAATTTTCCTAATAAAGAGATTTGGGATAAATGTTACAAGACAATTGAAAATAATAAATTTGAGCTTGATGAAATAGTGGAAAGCGGATTAACAGTTGAAAAGGCTTTTTCAATCAATGCGCCTAGAATTAAGGAATGTTTTTTAAATCTAGAATGTACTTTAGAATGGATCAAGCCCCTCTATGAAGGTAGCAAGTGCTGTATCATATGCGGTCGCGTTAAACATATAGCTATGGACGATGAATATTTCGACGAAAATAAAAAAGGTCGCTTTGGTGAAAGTGGATTTATTATGAACATTCATTCGCCTAAAAATCCTTTAACTGGAGAATCCTTAGATGATAAACTAGGTTTTGTGAAATATAAGTGATGAAAAAATCTTCAGCGCCCACATAATAATTGTATCCTTGTGGAATGAACGATTAGATTTGGTAAGAAATTAGGGCTTATAGAAGGAAGGAAAATAAGGAAAAGTTGTGGAATAAAGGGGATTTTTTATGATAGAATTAAAAAGGGTATCTTGAAAGGTGAGTGGATAGAAAAATGATGATGAGTTAAATGAAATAAGGGAAAAGTGCACTTGACATATAAAGACAATGGATGCTTCCCTTATAAATTTCTTTATAGCAGTTAAATATGACATACATTTGTCTTATTTAACTGCTATAATTATTATGGGTGATATTATGAGGATAAGTCGATTGATTGAGATTACTTTAGTACTGCTTAATAAGGAAATAGTAACAGCAAAAGAGCTTGCAGAAAGATTGGAGGTCTCTACAAGGACTATATATAGAGACATAGAAGCGCTGTCCATGGCAGGGGTTCCGGTATATATGAGCAAGGGAAATGGTGGAGGTATTTCCTTATTACAGGATTATTCTATAAACAAGGCTATCTTATCAACAGAAGATAAGGAAAGCCTGATTTTGGCCTTAAAGACTTTGCAAGTGACTAAATATCCAGAGATTGATTCTGTTTTCGAAAAGATTAGTGCTATTTTTAATGATGATAATTCTGAAGACTGGGTACAGGTGGATTTTAATCAATGGGGAAGCAATCCCAATGAAAATCATAAGTTTATTAAAATAAAAAAATCAATACTTAAAAGGCATGTTATAACCTTCAATTATACCAATGCTTTAGGTGATACAACTAATAGAGTAGTAGAGCCAATGAAATTATTGTATAAGGGTAATGCATGGTATCTATATGGTTTTTGTAGATTGAAATCAGATTTTAGAATTTTTCGTATTTCAAGAATAAAAGTTCTTGTAATAAATAGTGAAGTGTTTTCAAGAAGAAAAAAAGAAAATATACAAAGCTTAGAATATAAAGATGAGCCAACAAAGAATGTCACTCTTAAACTCAGATTTAAGCCTAATGCATTATATAGAATTTACGATGACTTTGATGAAAAGGATATAGTAAGAAATAAAGACAACACCTATGATGTAACCGTGACTTTTCCAGAGGATGAATGGGTATACGGTTATATACTTTCCTTTGGCAATTATGTAGAAGTGTTAGAGCCAAAGCACATAAAAGATATTATTATAACTAGAATGAAAGAGGCTTTAAAAATTTACGAAAAATAAATTCTAATATGACAAACTGATGTCATATATCTTAGATATAATTAAAGAGAATAGCTATTCTAATAAAATAAAAGGGGGGATAATCAGGTCTAGATCATCGAACTTACTGAAGCTAAAAAACACTATCTCCTTGGTCAAGTGGAGAAAGTTGGTTTGGATATAACTACAAAAGGAAATATCTAAAGCAGGTATATTTACAGGCATACTTATGTGGCCAATATTGCCTTTTATTAATGATACTGAAGAAAATGTAAAGCTTATAGTAGAAGCTGCAGAAGAAAATGGTGCTAGGTTTGTTAGTCCATCTTTAGGAGTAATATTACGCCAAAATCAACGATTGTACTTTTATCAGCAGTTAGATAGATTGTTCACTGGGTTAAAACAAAAGTACAT
The DNA here is from genome assembly GCF_040308045.1 of Proteiniborus sp. Taxonomy (NCBI): domain Bacteria; kingdom Bacillati; phylum Bacillota; class Clostridia; order Eubacteriales; genus Proteiniborus; species Proteiniborus sp. The sequence goes on along the minus strand of NZ_JAWRHZ010000061.1, from coordinate 202,673 downwards.
TAGTACATATGGTGAAAAGTACGAATAGAATTTTCCGCCTAAAAACCAGTTATGGAAGACATTTAAAATTGAATATGATAAATACAGCTTGCCGTACAAAATGTCAGATATAAGAGAAGCATACAAAAGAAAATGTGAAAATAAACAAATGTCGTTGTTTTAACTATTTATTAAAAAATAAGGAGGGTTTTTAATGGATAAGAATCTAGAAGCTATACTTTTTGAATGGAATTTCATAAGAAGTTGTTCTATAAGCTTTATAAATGACTTAAATGATGCAGACCTTGACAGAATACTGCCAAGAAAAGGGTTAAATACATTTAGAAAGCATTTTCAAGAGATGATTGAGGTTCAAGATGATTATATGGTGGCTATCAGTAATTCTAAAATGGCTTTTAATGGTACGCCAGATAGCCAAATTGATGGTAAATTTACTAAAGAACAACTTCTAGATAATATGAAATCACTAGATTCTAAATTAGTAGAAGTTCTAGAAAGTATTGATGAAAATGCTTATGTAGAATGGTTTGGGAAAAAATTACCCCTATCATTTCATCTATCTTCAATGATATCTCATGAGTCAATGCATATAGGTCAGATAATTGCTTTCTGTTATGCTTTAGATATTCAAATACCTAATTATATAATAGAAAACTGGGCGTTGTCAGGGAAATAACTATTATTGTTTTCATCCAATGAAGATTTTTTCAGAAGAATTATATAAAAAATGACGAAGATGGAAGATAATTAACTTGGATGGTTTCCATTATGTGAATGATATTGAGTATGAAAAAATAGCAAATGAAATTGGAATATTTACGACAATTATACTTGCAAATAACTGAGGTGTGTAGTATAATTAAAAGGTTAGATTAATAGTTGGAAAGCAGTTAAATTATCACAAAATGTTTTTTATAATAATCCTATCGTTACTTTAAAAATATGATGATGATTTTTATATCTATCGCTTCTTTATACATATAAGCCCTAAAGGGATCAGATTTATTCAATCTTGAATTTTCAATATGAATTGATTTAAATATGTATACGACTAATTAAATACTAACTAACATACAAATTGTATGTTAGTTTTTTTGATGACTAAAATTTTAAAAGGAGGTGTTGTAATGACAACAAATCTTATGTTTGCACTTATAGGTCTATTTTTGGTAACTGCTTTTACAAATGTTTTAGCGACCTTAAAAACAATATTAATGTCTAAAAAAATTATGAACCCAGTTTATTTATTAGTTTTTGCAGATGCCATGATTTTTGCAACTATTGTTAGTAAGGTTACTAGTTCGGAAGGACTTCAATTCACTATAGCATATGCTTTGGGCAAAACTGTTGGGGTTTTCATTGGTAATAAAATTGAAGATAGGTTAGCCTTAGGTATTTTGGAAGTAGATTTATTTTTGAATGATAAAGGCAAAGTTATAGAAATATCGAAAAGACTTAGGGAGACGGGATATACAGTTAATAATTCTCTTGTTAGGGGAAATAATGAGGAGAAAAGATATCAAATTGAAGTTGTTATCAAGAGAAAAGAATTCAAAATACTTGAGAGTATTATAAAAGAGTTTGGAGTAGTAAATCCAACTTTAAAAGTTAAAACTTTAAGTAAAGTAGATGGCAAGATTACGACTACAAGACTTAAAGAAGCTTAAAAAATGTGTTAACTGTAGTAGTTAACAAGGTGGATAATGAAAAATGTCTACCTTGTTTTTTTTATCAATAAAATTGAAATTCTATAAGTTAGTTATATTTAAAATATTATCTTGACCTGTAGTTAACTCAAGGATATATACTATTTATAGAGGTGATTATTATGCTAATTGGAGAAGTATCAAAAGAATATGGAATTAGAGTTGAAACGCTTAGATATTATGATAGGATTGGGCTTCTTACTGTTGAAAGAAGAAAAAGCAATAGACATTACACTGAAAGAGACATTAAAAAACTACAAAACATCATGGCTATGAAAGAGATGATGTTTACATTGGAGGATATAAAGAAGCTTTTAGAAATTGATGAAAGGATTGATAGAGGATTAGAAAATAGGACTATAAACAAAGATGATATTAACACTTTGCTTGAGGGAGTAAAATTAAAGCATTTAGAAATCTTAGAGAAAGAAAAGCAATTAAAGAAAGTGAAAAATCATCTAGAAAAAATTATTGGGAAAATAGAAAGCCTTCAAAGGGGGAAATAACAGTGACTAAAAAACAACCTTTTTTAGATTTACCTATTTCATCTCTTGGATATGGATGTTATGCATTAAGTGGAGCTTATGGGGCTAAACTTGAAGAATCTGAAATGATTAGAATTTTACAACATTCTTATGAACTAGGTATAAGATTTTATGATACTTCAAGTAGTTATTCAGATACAGAAGACATACTTGGTAAAGCTACTAAACCTTTTAGAAATGACATTACCATAGCATCTAAAGTAGGGCTTTCTGCAGGAAATAAGGTTAATCTAACTAAAGAATTTGTCAAGTCCTCCTGTGAATCTAGTCTAAAAAACCTTAAAACTGATTATCTAGACATTTATCAAGTTCATTTCCATGATCCTAATACACCTGTAGATGAAACCATTGAAGCCTTAGAATCCTTGAAGCAAGAGGGGAAAATAAAATACTATGGGGTTGGACACTTACCCTTAGATAAAACTATAGAATATCTAGATTTAGGAGATATATCTTTTGTCTTAGCTGAAATGAGTCCAGTTAGCACTTATAGGTATAGGGAGCTTCATCCATTGCAAGCAAGATATGATTTTAATATTATAGCATTTAGTATAACAGGTAGGGGTTTACTATCGGGAACAATTAACAATAGTACACAATTTGCAAATAATGATATTAGAAGCATAGATCCATTATTTAAGAAATCTAGGCTAATTTCAGGTATGAGAATAGCAGAGAAGTTAGGAGAGCTAGGTAATAGATATGGAAAGACACCAGCACAAGTAGCTATTTCATGGACAATTCAAAATCCTGGAGTTATTGTAGGTCTTACGGGACCAACTAATATAGAACATTTAAAAGAAAACAGTATATCTCTAAACTGGTCTTTAGATAAAGAAAGCATAGAAGACATAAATCAGTTTATAGAAAAAGAAGAAAAAAAATTAAGAAAAGTACTGTATGAAGAATTAGAAGACATTTTAAACTCTAAACTTTCATTCAATTATGAGAAGACCTATAAAGATTTGATTTATGTAATTGAGTATTGTATTGAAAACAAACTCATGGAATACGAATCAGGAGTTAATATGTATATGGAGATTCTAAAAACAAAGAAGCTAGATAATAAATCCTTAGATAGACTTAATGAGATTAAAATGGAGATTAAATCCTTAGTTAATTTAAATAGGGGGAAGCTATAAGGATACACTTATTGGGTATTTAGCTATCAGCCTATAAAAAAGTATTATACCCTAAATTTATGTATTTTATGAAGAAAGAAAAAACAGGCCAGAATTAAACAACTTTGGCCTATTTTCATTATTTTTAATTCTATTATTCTATTGCTCTACCTTCAAGACCAAAAGCCCTACTATAGCTAATTAATATACTCATTGCTAACCAATATGTTAGAAATCGCATCTGTAGGTATTTCAAACTCTACTACTCCCATATATCCTGGAGCTACATCATATTTATTAAAGGAAATAACTAATTTGTTATTTTCGGTTATATAGAAGTTTTGATCTGATGATATCTTTTCAAATGCTGAAGTAGGATCTTCTTCTACATAGCCTTCGATCCAGTAAACTTTTCCTTCGTCAGCTTTCATTTGTTCTTTCATTTGTTCTATAATATTTTCACTGATTACATCAATATAGCTATCATCCTTAAATAAGCTTGGTAGAGTTATTAATACTTGGTTTTCTTTATCTATAGTATCAAATTTAAACACTGTTGATGAAGAAGCTGCAGTATTCACTACATATCTGCCTATAGAAAGGATTTTATCATTATCAGCTTTTACTTCATACCCGCTATCTATACCTAAATGTCCTCCGCCATTAGCCTTTAAGTCTTCTACATCAGCCATAAAATCTTCATATAGTTTTTTATTTTCTTCGATGTATTTTTTATTTAAGCTATTTTCCAAATCTTTGTTTTCTAAACCTTCTACAGCTGGTACTTTAATGTCAGCATTATAATTGTCTTCATCTACTTTATATTCTCTGAAGGTAAGCACTTTAACTAGACCTTTTATAACTGGAACTTCTGATAGTGTTTCTGCAAAGCTTGGACTAATATTAATGCTTGCAGTAAATATTATTGCTACAGCAGCAGCAGCACTAATCCATTTATATTTATTATTTTTTTTCATATCTTTTATTCCTCCATCTTTCAAAGTTTTTCTCACAATAAAATCTAATTTCTCAGGAATGGGTATATCCATATATTGTCTTTTTAATTCTTCAACTTTTTTATTACTCATACTTTGCCTCCCAAATATTATTCTTCTAAACTTATTCGTAGTTTTTTTAGCGCAGAATATAGCCTAGTCTTTACTGTATTTATATTTAACTCTAAAACATATGCTATTTCTTCTATTTTTAAGTCTTCAAAAAATCTAAGTACTACGATGCTACGATAATTAGGGGGCAAATCATCTAAGGCCCTTTGCAAATCTATGTCTTCATAATTATCATCTGCCCCAGGACTAAAAAATTCTAAGGTTTCATCATCTGTTATTAATATTTTCTTTTGCTTCCGTAAAAAATCTAAAGAAGTGTTAATTACAATTCTGTAAAACCAGGTTTTTATGTACTCAGGATTTTCGATTGTATTTAGAGATGAAATAGCTTTATATATAGATTCTTGTACTATATCTAAAGCATCTTCTTCATTTTTTACGTAACTATATGCTAGCCTGTAGTATTTTTCTTTATCTTTTATAATATAATCTGAAAGTACTTTTTCCATGTCTTTGTTTTTCATATAATCGAGGTCCCCTTTTTTGATACGTATCTTAAATTGTCTTACACTACATAGACGGCTAAACATTATAAAAAGTTTTATTATATTTTTATTATTTTCATAAGTGTGGATTATAACTCTAATTAATATTGTATTTAGGGTGTCTAAATAATATAATATTATTATATATCATAATAGGGAGAACTTAAGGATGAATAAAAGCTATCTAAGTAAATATATAAATAGATACAAAAAACAGTTTTTTATAGCTCTTACGTTTTTAATTCTTGAAACCATGGGAGATTTAATACAGCCCACTATTATGTCAAAGATAATAGATAATGGCGTAAAAAGGGGAGATATGAATTATGTACTTAAACTAGGAGGAATTATGCTTTTGATGACTGCATTAGGGGCTATCTGTGCAGTTGTCAGAAATATTGTATCCTCTAGAGTATCACAAAGCTTTGGGGCAGATTTAAGAGAAGACTTATATATTAAAATACAAGATTTTTCCTTCGACAATATTGATGAATTTCAAGATGCTTCATTGATTACTAGACTGACTAACGATGTAAATCAAATACAAAACTTTTCTCATGGAATGATGAGAGTTTTTGTAAAAGCTCCTGTCCTAGGATTAGGAGCTATAGTCATGGCATTTATATTAAATCCCAAAATGGCATTGATACTTCTAGGAGTAGTTCCAGTAGTAGGCATAGTTATAGCCTTAAATCTTAAAATCTCCTATCCTATCTTTACGGAAATTCAAAAAGCTTTAGATAAGGTTAACGGAGTAATGAGAGAATATTTAGCTGGTATTAGGGTAGTAAAGGCATTCAATAGATTTGACTATGAACAGGAACGCTTTAGAAAAGTAAACCAGAACTTAAAAGGCATCACACTTAAAGGTATGAGAATAACAGCGGTTTTTAACCCTGTTGTGGCATTAGTTGTAAATATAGGCATAGTGCTAGTTTTGTGGTTTGGTGGATTAGGAGCCAATGTAGGGAATATGGAAGTTGGTAAAATAATGGCCTTTATCAACTACATGACACAGGTTCTTTTTGCTCTTATGATAATGACTAGAGTATTAAATATGTATATCAGAGCAAAGGCTTCAGCTGAGAGAATAGGAGAAGTATTTAAAGCAGAAAACACTATATTGACTAAGGACGCTCCTATTCCAATTATAGGGGTAAAAGGACAACTAGAATTTGAAAAAGTATATTTTAGATATCATTCTGGTAGCAGGTATGTATTAGAGGATATTGATTTTTCTGCAAAACCTGGTGAAACTCTAGCTATTATAGGTACTACAGGTGCAGGCAAATCTACTTTAATTAATTTAATACCAAGATTTTATGATGTAACTGAGGGGAAAATTAAGATTGATGATATAGATATAAAAGATATTAGCTTTAATGAATTAAGAGAAAAAATAGGCATAGTTCCGCAAAAGGTTTTATTATTTACGGGAAGCATAAAAGACAACATAAAATGGGGAGATAAAGATGCTACAGACGAAGAAGTAGAAAAGGTTGCAAAAATAGCTCAAGCTCATGGTTTCATTATGTCTTTTAATGAAGGCTATGATACTTATTTAGGACAAGGGGGAGTAAATCTATCAGGAGGTCAAAAACAAAGGATATCCATAGCCAGAGCTCTTATAAAAAAGCCTACTATACTTATTTTAGATGATAGTACATCTGCAGTAGATTTAATAACTGAGAGAAATATAAGGAAAGGACTAAAGGAATATTTAAAAGATACTACAACAATATTAATTGCTCAAAGAATTACATCTGTAATGGATGCAGAGAAAATCCTTGTAATGGATAGAGGTAAAATAGTAGGCATAGGAATTCATGAGGAACTTATGAAAGATTGCGAAATATATCAAGATATCTACCATTCCCAGATAGGAAAGGAGGTGCATAGCCTTGATGTCTAGACAAGCTCAGAGAGGTCCTGTAGGCATTTCAGGAGGAAGAGGCGTAATTATGCCTGTAAAAAAAGCTAAGGACGTTAGACATACTTTAAAGAGATTATGGGACTTTTTTAAAAATGAAAAAAAACAGTTGTTTATAACCTTTTTATTGATAATTATATCAGGGCTATTAGGGCTATTAGTTCCATTTTTTATTGGAAAAGCAATAGATGCTATATTTCCTGGGAAGTCCCTTGTTGAGTTTGAAAAATTAAAAGTTATTGTACTCTTACTATTATCCATATATATACTAGACAACATGCTTACATTTTTGCAAGAGTATATGGTAGCTGGAATTGCCCAGAGAGTAGTATTTACTTTACGGGAAAAGTTGTTTGGGAAGCTTCAATCATTGCCTATTATATTTTTTGACATACATACTCATGGCGAGATTATGAGCAGATTATCTAATGACATTGATAATGTAAGTACTACTATATCTCAATCGACAGTCCAGTTTATGGCGTCTATAGTTAACATATTAGGCTCCTTAGTTATGATGATATACCTAAGTCCATTAATGACTGTGGCAAGTATGATTACTGTGCCAATGGTATACTTTTTAACTAGATTTATAGCAAAGAAGACCAAACTTTTATTTAGGGAACAGCAAAAGACTCTGGGCAAATTAAATGGTCATATTGAAGAATCCATAGCAGGAATACATGTAGTGAAAGCATTCAATAATGAAGAGAAGGTAATAAATGAGTTTAAAGTTCAAAATGACATATTAAGAAATGTAGGAGTTAAAGCTCAGATTTGGTCTGGATTTATTATGCCTCTTATGAATGTAATAAATAACTTTGGATTTGGTGTTATCGCCATATTTGGAGGAAGTTTAGCTGTAAAAGGTATTATCTCTGTAGGAGTAATCGCCAGTTTTATTTCCTATTCAAAGCAATTTACAAGACCATTAAATGAACTTGCAAATACATTTAACACATTGCAATCAGGGATAGCGGGGGCAGAGAGGGTTTTTGAGATATTAGATGAGGCGGAGGAAAGAAAAGATAGTGATAATGCCATAGTTATAGATAATATTAAAGGTGAAGTAGAGTTTAAGGATGTGACTTTCGAATACACAAAAGGTGAGACAGTTCTTAAAGATATCTCTTTTAAGGTGGCATCAGGGACTAATATTGCTTTAGTTGGGCCTACTGGAGCAGGGAAAACTACCATAGTAAACCTTTTAACTGGATTTTATGAAATAGATAAGGGTGAGATATTAATAGATGGGATTAATATTAAGGATTATCAAAAAAATAGCCTAAGAAAAATATTTGGTATGGTGTTGCAAGATACTTATTTATTCTCAGGTACAATAAAAGAAAATATTAAGTATGGAAACTTAGAGGCTACAGATGAAGATATAATTAGGGCAGCTACTCTTGCAATGGCGGACGATTTTATAAATAAACTACCTCAAGGATATGATACATTTTTAAACGAAGGTGGAACTAATTTAAGTCAAGGACAAAAACAACTGCTAACCATATCAAGGGCTATTTTAGCTAATCCGTCTATACTTATACTAGATGAAGCTACATCCTCGGTAGATACTAGAACAGAATTAAAAATTCAAGAAGCCATGGTAAAGCTTATGAAAAATAGAACTACTTTTATAATCGCTCATAGGCTATCTACAATAAAGGATGCAGATATTATCATGGTAATAGATCATGGTAAGATAGTAGAAAAGGGCAGCCATGAAGAATTGCTTGAAAAACAAGGACATTATTATAATCTACATCGAAGTCAATTTGCCAATATTGACGTATGATAACTAGAAATTTTATCAAGGTTGTGATTTTCCTAATTGAATAAAAAATGGCTTTGAAGCAATGTGAATTAGTTACCTGAAAATAAGCTAGCATTTTCTATGCTAGCTTTTATATTTTTTGAAAAATAAACTAAAAAGTGAACTGTAGTTAGAGAATAAGGGATAGTAAACTTTCTAAAAGCATTGACAAAAATGGCGAAACGATATACACTTATCTACATAAGTAACTAACCAATGAACTATCACATGGAGGTGATGATTTGCTTGATTTAAATTCAGATAAATCAATTTATGTACAGATTTCAGAATTAATAGAAAATGAAATATTATCAGGTAACCTTAAAGAAGAAGATCAAGCACCTTCTACTAATCAATTTGCAAAAGTTTATCAAATAAATCCTGCCACTGCTAGAAAAGGTCTCAATATTTTAGTAGATGAAGAAATATTGTATAAGAAAAGAGGTCTTGGAATGTTTGTGGCTGAGGGTGCAAGAAAAAAGATTTTGAAGAAAAGACAGAATACATTCTTTCAGGAAATACTACCTGGGATAATTAGAGAAGCTAATAGGCTTGAAATACCTACAGAAGAGGTTTTAGACTATATATTAAAGTTTAAAGGGAGGGAATAGAGTGTTAGAAATTAAAAAATTAAACAAATCTTATGGAGGTACAAGAGTACTGACAGATGTAAACTTAAAATTAGAGGAAAATAAAATATATGGGTTACTCGGTAGAAATGGTGTAGGCAAGACTACATTACTGAATATAATTGCAAACCAAATATCAAAAAACAGTGGTGAAGTAAAATTATATGGTGAAGAGGTATTTGAGAATTCTATGGCTTTAGAAAATATTTGTTTAATTAAAGAAAAAGGAATTGGTGTAGATGAGATTAAAGTCAAAAAAATTTTTGATATAGCTAAGGTACTTTACAAGGACTGGGATGAAAATTATAAAGACTTTTTAGTCAAAGAGTTTAATCTTAATGTGAAAAAGAAATATCATAAGCTATCAAGAGGCAATCAAACTATTGTTGGACTCATTATAGGCTTGGCTTCAAGATCAAAGTTAACAATCTTTGATGAACCATCATTAGGCTTAGATGCTGCTTTTAGATATAAATTTTATAACTTCCTTTTAGAGGATATAGAGAATAACCCAAGAACTGTGATAATCTCCACTCATTTAATTGATGAAGTAACAAATTTGTTTGAAGAGGTAATTATATTAAAGGATGAGAGGGTTTATATAAAAGATGAAGTAGCTAACTTAATGGATAAAGCTTATTTTCTAAATGGTAAAACTGAAAATATTGCTCCTATAATAAAAGGAAAAAGGATAATTCATAATGAGGAGTTTGGTTCATCTTTAATAGTTGGTATATTTGATAATTTGAGTAATGAAGAAAAGATAAAGCTAAAAGAGAACAATGTAGAAATAAGTTCAATTCCATTACAAAAACTATTTGTATATCTTACCGAGAATTCATTAGTAGAGGGGGCCATATAAATGGAAAGTGTAAAAAGAGCTACTAAATTTCAAAATCTAGACTCTAAAAAACCTATAATAGTTTTTTGGCTAGTAGTACTAATAGTTAATGTTTCATTTTATATTATGAACCTTTATGGAGGAATAAATTTTCATGTGGGAATGAGTTCGGAGTTAAATGGGATAACAACATTATCTATAGTAGGCTCAAACATTGTTCCAATAACAGTGTATTTTATAGTATATTGTTATGAAATGTATTATGAAACCTTTCCTATTGCTATAAGTTTTAGTGTAACACGTAAGGATTTTTTTAAATCACTATTAATAAATAATATTTTGACAACATTTATTTTTGCCTTGATACAAGGCATACTTCTGAAAATTGATCCCATATTTGTTAATGCAATTGGAAGAGAAACATTGACAGATTTTGCACTATTTAATACTAATACAGACAATATAACTTTCATTATATTTTCATTATTTATTGGATTTCTAACTTTTATTTCCTTAACAAACATAATAGCTGCATTAAACTATAAATTTGGGTTTAAAATATGGATAGTATTTGGTATTGTTTTTTACTTTTTCACTACGAATAGAATAGGAATGATTATAGTTAAATCTATAGAAAGTATTTTAATGACTAGAATGGATTTACACCAGCTATTAAAGCTTGGCATAATTATTACCATTTGCTACGCATTTGGATACTTACTAACAATAAACACTATTATAAAAAATAAAGTAGCTTAGCTATAATAATAGAGAAAAGAAGTAGCCTTGACAAGTTGACAAAGCTAAAAAGAAAAATAGTAATATATCTTAGAAATTATAAGATTATAATAGATATACATTTAATAGAGCTAAAGCAACAAACGATTTAATAAATCAAATACAAAATGCAAAGATATTTGAAGGATAGGTTAGATATTCTAATCTATTCTTTTATTTATTAACTAGATTAATGAATAAAGAAATTATTTACAATTAAAATGAACTTATTATTGTGATATAATATTTAGAGGCTCTAAATTATTCTAGAAAGAAGAATGTTAATGATTAGTTCAGAATGTGAAGAAAATAAGAAAAAGACTAAATTACTTGCATTGTTCAAAAACCCTACAAAAGTTGATGTTATTAATATTGCATGGCCTGTTCTTGTAGAGCTTCTTCTAAGCTCACTTTTCGGTATGATAGACATGATGATGCTTGGTAGGATAAGTGATAATTCATTGGCAGCCGCTTCAGTAGCAGCTGTAGGTATAACAAATCAACCTCTGTTCATAGGATTATCTCTTATCCAGGCATTAAATGTAGGTGGAACGGCTATGGTTGCAAGATATCTGGGCTCTAATCAGAGTGACAGAATAGAAACTACTCTAAAGCATATAATGCTACTAAGCTTGCTTATGCTAGCAATTCCTTTATCTATATTAGGAATAATCTTTACAGATTCTATTATGAACTTTATGGGTGCACAAGCAGATACTTTGCAGGCAGGGAGATATTACTTTAAAATTATAATGGTAGGATTTGTATTCCAGTCTCTAAACATGTCTATATCTGCAGCACTAAGAGGTATTGGAGAAACCAAAATACCTATGAAGATAAATCTAAAGGTTAATTTTCTAAATGTTATTGGTAATGCTCTTCTTATTTATGGTTATTTAGGATTTCCTAAACTTGGAGTTACTGGAGCAGGTATATCTACTGCTTTAGCCAATGTAATAGCAAGTATATTTTTATTTAGCTATGTTATAAAAGGAAAAAGTATTGTTAAATTAAATATTAAAAAACCTTTTAAATTTGATAAAGATATTATATATAATCTGGTAAAAATAGGATTACCTGCATCAATAGAGCAAATGGTTTTAAGGACTGGAGTTCTTCTATTTGTGAAAATAGTTGCAGGACTAGGGACTGTTATTTATGCAGCTCACCAAATATCACTAAATATATTAGGCCTTTCATTCCAACCAGGTCAGGCTTTTGGAATAGCGGCTTCATCATTAGTAGGTAGAAGCTTAGGAGCTAACGAACTTTCAAAGGCAGAGGACTATGCAAAGGAAACGAGAAGAATTGGTTCCATGATATCTACCTTTATGGCTATAATATTCTTCTTCTTTGGGCCACAGCTTGTAAGGCTATATTCAAATGATCCAGAGATAATAAAAAATGCTTCTTTGGCTTTGAAGATAATTGCATTAGTTCAACCTTTTCAATCTTCTCAGTTTATATTAGCAGGAGGATTAAGAGGTGCAGGAGACACTTTCTGGCCTTTAGTAGGTACATTTTGTGGAGTACTGTTAGTAAGAGTTGTATTAGCCCATATTTTTGTCAATATTATGGGACTTGGATTAGCAGGAGCATGGATGGCAGTATTCGTTGATCAATTTGTAAGATGGTTATTTGTTTATGCAAGATTTAGAACAGGAAAGTGGAAATATGTAAAAATAAGATAATTAAGTTATAGTTGCATGTTATCATAGTTGATAAAGTATAAGTTTTACTGAAAAGAGGCTAACAATATAAGAAGTAGACTGAAAGTATTATTTCTTGTCTTAAGCCTGTTAGGATATGATTTTTTATTGAGAGAAATACCTACATTTCTTATAGTATTGTTCTATTATATAGGTATAAGGTATAATATAATATTGTCAAATAAGAATATAAAAAATGAGAGGTAATGAAATCATGAGAATACCAGATTCTATGCAGTTTGCAAACCTTCCTACGAAAATTGAAAAGCTAAATAGACTTTCAGCAGAACTTGGGAATGTTGAAATATACATTAAGCGAGATGATCAAACAGGAACAGAGTATTCAGGAAACAAGGTTAGAAAGCTTGAGTTTGCTATAAAAGAGGCAATTGATCAAGGCTGCGATTACTTAATTACATGTGGTGGAATTCAATCAAATCATGCTAGAGCTACAGCAGCAATAGCTGCAAGACTTGGTCTAAACTCATACTTAGTATTAGCAGGTTCTAATGACGATGACATAGACTCAAATTATTTTCTTGATAAAGTTTTAGGGGCCAGTATCAAGCTTATAACTCCTGAAGCTTATAAAGAAAGAAGAATGGAGATAATGAAAGCTGTAGCAGATGAATTGTCATCATTAGGCCATAAAGCTTACATTATTCCAATGGGTGCATCTAATGGCATCGGAACATTTGGGTACTATAGGGCAATGGAAGAAATATTAGCACAAGAAAAAGAACTGGGATTTAAATTTGATGCAATAGTAACAGCTGTAGGTTCAGGAGGAACATATGCAGGTTTGTTTTATGCTAATAGAGTAAATAATAATACTGCAAAAATATTTGGGGTCAATGTATGTGATGATGCTGAGTATTTTAAAAATCAAATAAGCCATATTTTAGAAGATAGCTTTAAATATACTGGAGAAATGATAGAATTCACTGAGGAAGATATTAATATTATTGATGGATATGTAGGTATTGGATATGCAATGAGTCGTCCTGAAGAAATTGAATTTATTCAGAAAGTAGCTAGACTTGAAGGGGTAATTTTAGACCCAGTATATACTGGGAAAGCAATGTATGGATTAGTAGAAGAAATAAAAAAAGGTAAATTAGGAAATTACAAAAATATATTATTTGTTCACACAGGTGGGCTCTTTGGTCTATTTCCTAAGAAAGACATGTTTACATTTTAAAAAATTTACAAAATATTTTGCAAAAAACACTTGTATTATTTTAAATATAGGATATACTAATAAAGAACCTTAATTCAGAAGTAAAATAATTATGTATGAATATTTTTCGAATTATCTAAGTATAAAATGAGCAAAGATATAGATTTTCGAAATTTTTATTAGTATTTAATTTTACCGAGAATTAAAGGAATAAAAATTTCGGAGGTATTAGAACATGAATGGTACAGTAAAATGGTTTAATTCAGAAAAAGGATTTGGATTCATCACTACAGAAGAAGGAAATGACGTATTTGCTCATTTCTCACAAATTAACAAAGAAGGATTCAAAACTTTAGAAGAAGGCCAAAAAGTAAGCTTTAATGTTGTTAATGGTGCAAAAGGTCCACAAGCTGAAGACATTACAATATTATAATTAGCTAGCAAACAAAAACCTGGAGATAGTGTTCCAGGTTTTTTTATATACACATTTTTATTCCTGAACTATAATATGTAGTAAAAAACTAAAAAGGTGGAATAGAAATGGAAACTTTGACTTTAGGCTCAAGAGGACCAAATGTAAAACTAATTCAAAGTCTTTTAAATAGAATTGGATATAGCGTAGGAGCTGTAGATGGAGTGTTTGGAGTGCAAACCCAGCAGGCAGTCATAGCGTTTCAAAGAAACAATGAACTATCTCCAGATGGCATTGTAGGTCCTGCTACTTGGAGAGTATTTAATAGACTTCTTTTAGGATACGATACTTATACTATTAGATCTGGAGATACTTTATACAATATAGCTGCTAGATATTATACTACGGTAAACGCTATACAAACTGCAAATCCAGGAATTAATCCAAATGCTTTAGCTGTAGGACAGCGTATAGTAGTACCCTATGGAATTGATATTGTATTTACAGACATTGATTACACATATGAAATTATGGAAAGGCAAATAAGTGGACTAAAAGCAAGGTACCCGTTTATTGAAGTTAGCTCTATTGGAAATAGCGTTATGGGTAAAAATCTTTATTGTATAAGGCTAGGAAAAGGTTCTAATGAGGTTACTTATAATGGGGCACATCATGCGAATGAATCTATTACAGTACCTTTATTGATGAAATTTATAGAAAACTTTTCTAAGGCCTATGCAAATAGACAAAGCATTAGAGGATACAATGTTGCTAGTATTTGGGATAGTAGCAGCATATATATTGTCCCTATGGTAAATCCAGATGGTGTAAATTTAGTAAACTATTGGCCTAATTATACTAGTCCTGCTTATCAAGAGGCTGCACGGCTAAATACAACTGGATTACCATTGCCTAGAGTATGGAAGGCTAATATAAGAGGAGTTGATTTAAACTCCAATTACCCAGCTGATTGGGAAAAAGATCGTGAATTAAAACGTCAACTAGGTATAACTGGACCTGCTCCTAGGGATTGGGGAGGACCTTCACCATTATCAGAACCTGAATCAGCAGCAATGGTGAATTTCACCAACCAACATAACTTTAGGCTAGTAATTGCATATCATACACAAGGAGAGATAATTTATTATCAATATGAAAACCTAGCTCCTCCTGTATCACGAAGAATTGCTGAGATGTTTTCTAGAGCTAGTGGCTATAGCATATCAGAAGGCCCTGCAGAAGCATCTTATGCAGGTTATAAGGATTGGTTTATTCAGGACTATAGAAGGCCAGGTTTTACAATTGAAGTAGGAATAGGAGTAAATCCTTTGCCACTATCTCAATTCCCTACAATATATAATCAAAACGAAGAAATTATGTTGCTAGCGGCTATAGTATAAAAATGAGAATTATAAAGGTGAAACAGTTAAGCTTAAATGTTTCATCTTTTGTTATTTATAACCTGTAGGGAAGTCATAATTTTCCTCAATGGCACAACTTTATTCTTTACTCACCGTAGTTGTAGAAATATTTAAACAACTATGCTACAATATTTAGGGGGTCTAAATATTGCTTGATGGAAGGTGTGGGAGAAGAAACAGAATGAAAAGGCAAATGAAAGGTAAAGTGATTAATGATTTTTTTAAAAAATATTGGCTGCACTATGTAGCTGGAGTAGTTTTCTTAGTGCTAACTACTTATGTGCAGACTATTGCACCAAAGCTGCTAGGTATAATTATTGATATACTAAGCATGGAAGATATCAATAAAGAAAAAATACTCTTTTCTTTAGGAATGATGATTATTGCTTCTATAGGTGCATTTATCACAAGGTACATATGGAGATATCTAATTATAGGAAATTCCAGAAATCTTGAGTGTTATTTGAGAGAACGATTATTTCAGCACTTTCAAACCCTTCCAGTACAATTCTATCATCGGAGAAAAACAGGAGACTTGATGGCTTATGCTATTAACGACATCTCTGCAGTTAGAATGTCCTTTGGTCCAGGCTTGGCTCATATTGTAAATGGCATTGGAATGTGTACCGTATCCATATTAGCTATGGCACGATCTGTGAATTTTAAATTGACTCTATTATCCCTCTTACCTATTCCTATAATTATTTTGCTTATGATTAAGATTGGGGACTTGGTACGTCAAAGATTTAAGATTGTTCAAGAAAATTTTGCTGCTATATCAGATAGGGTACAAGAGAATATTTCAGGAATTAGGGTAATTAAATCCTATGTTCAAGAGAAGGAAGAAGTTCATAGATTCGATGATTTGAATGAGACGATGAGGGAATCAAATATTAAGATGGTGAGGGTTTCTTCTTTACTTTCTCCTATGATTGAGCTGTGCTTTGGAATAAGCTTTATGATTAGTCTTATTTATGGCAGCAGTATGGTAAAGAATAGTGTAATCACATTAGGAGATTTTGTAGCTTTTAACGGTTATCTTACTATGATTATAAAACCTGTAGCTTCAATTGGTAGAGTTATTAATATCATTCAAAAAGGAATTGCTTCCTTCAGAAGACTAAACGAGATTTTCCAGGTCCAATCAGATATAACAGATGATTCAGGAGATGTAGCTTTAACAGAGATAAAAGGAGATATAGAGATAAATGATTTAACATTCAGTTATCCAGATACAGAAGAGGCTGCTATAAAGAATATTAGTATAAAGATTAATAAAGGAAAAACATTAGGTATCATAGGAAGGACTGGCAGTGGAAAAACTACTTTGGTGAATCTCCTACTAAGGCTTTACAATGTAGAGAAAGGAAAGATAATCATTGATGGAAGGGATATTAACGACTATCCATTAAAGGTTTTGAGAGAAAATATAGGATATGTTCCACAGGATAATTTTTTGTTTTCAGCTACAGTAAAAGAAAATATTCATTTTTTTAAAGATATATATTCAGATGAAGAAATTGAAGAGTCAGCTAAGCTTAGCTGTATTTATGATAATATTATAGATTTTACTCATGGCTTTGATACTATGGTTGGAGAGAGAGGAACAAATTTATCAGGTGGACAAAAACAAAGAATCTCAATATCTAGAGCTGTTATCAAAAATCCTGCTATTCTTATTTTAGATGATGCGCTATCTGCTGTTGATACAAAGACAGAAGAAAAGATTATGGGCCATTTTAAACACATTTTAACTGGAAAGACGGGTATAATCATTGCCCATCGTATTTCTGCCATAAAGCATGTTGACGAAATTATTGTGATGGATCATGGAGAAATTCTGGAAAGGGGTAGCCATGAAGAACTTCTACAGAGGAAAGGAGTATATTTTGATATATACGAAGAGCAGTTTAAAGAAGAAATGAGAAGGAAGGTAAGCCATGAAGCGTCATAGTGTTTTGAGACTGCTAAAATTAATGATACCACACAGGAAAGCTGTAATACTGGCTGCGTTAAGTGTTCTGCTAGTAAACTGTGCTGAGCTTATGAAGCCCATTATTTTAAAGATAGTCATTGATGATTTTCTTATTCTTAATAAAACTGAAACAGGACTATATTCCATTACATATATGGGAATTTTGTATATGGTGATTATAGTTTTAGGTTCTCTTTTTACATTTGTTCAAATTAATCTTATGAATCATGTTGGCCAGCAGATTATTAGCGGATTAAGAAGAAAAGTTTTTAATCATATACAGCATTTGCCTTTATCATATCTAGATAAATACTCAACAGGAAGACTCATAACTAGAGCTACCAATGATGTTGAGGCATTAAATGAAATGTTTACAGATGTATTGATTAATCTTTTTAGAGATGTTTTTTTATTAATAGGAATCGTATTTGCAATGTTTAGTATGCATGTCAGTTTGGCTCTAATCAGTCTTGTTGCTTTACCATTGATTTTTTTAATAACATGTTATTTTAAAAATAGAATAAAAGAAAACTTTCAGTTGATGAAGAGTCTGATTGGTCGGATTAATGGATTTTTTGCAGAAAACCTATCAGGAATGAAGCTGGTACAGATTTTTAATCGTGAATTGGAAAAACAAAAGGAATTTAAGGAGTTAAATGCTCAATATCATGAATCAACCTTATTTCAAATCAAGATGAATAGCTTATTAAGACCTATAATAGAGATTCTGCAAACCATGACCATAGCTGTATTGGTGTGGTATGGTATGGGAAAAGTAATGAATCAGACTTTGGAGCTAGGGGTTTTATATGCCTTCACTAACTACATTAAACAGTTTTTTGCTCCAATCAATGACCTAGCAGAGAATTATAATACTGTTCAATCTGCTGTTGTATCAGCTGACCGTATATTTGAGCTGCTAGATCAAGAGAATATTTTAGAGGAACTAGATACAGGTTTGTCTGTAGATCAGCTTAAGGGAGAAATTGAATTCAGAAATGTATGGTTTGCTTATAGAGAAGAGGAATGGATATTAAAAAATGTCAGCTTTAAAATAGCACCAGGAGAAACGGCAGCTTTTGTAGGAGCGACTGGAGCTGGGAAAACTACAATTATCAACCTAATATCTAGGCTTTACGAAATACAAAAAGGCCAGATATTAATCGATGGGGTAAATATCAAGGATTATAAGCTTAGGGACCTGAGAAGCAATGTGGCAGTAGTTTTACAGGATGTTTTTCTTTTTTCAGGAGACATTAAAAGCAATATTCGTCTTAACTCTAACATTTCTGATAAGGAAATTGAGCAGGCATTACAATTATCCTGTTCAGAGGATTTTATAGAAGAGCTGCCTATGGGAATCAATGAGCCTGTAAGAGAGAGAGGCAGCACTTTTTCAGCAGGACAGCGACAGCTGTTATCCTTTGCACGTGCCATAGCTCACAATCCTTCAATACTCGTATTAGATGAAGCTACTGCAAATATTGACACAAAGACAGAGCTTTTAATTCAACAATCTATTGAGAATGCTTCTAATGATCGTACAACATTGATAATAGCCCACAGACTATCTACAATACGTAATGCAGATAAAATAATAATGTTAAGTAAAGGGAAAATACTTGAAATAGGGAATCATGATGAACTCATGAAGAGAGGAAGATACTACAAAGAGCTTTACGAGGCACAGTATGCTTAGTGATACAGTAGGGGTAATCCCATTGTATCTTACAAAAAGCATAGTATAAGAAAATATGTTTAATTGTAGCTTTTTACGCTATCTCATTTAGATAAATGAGATAGCGTTTTTATGTTATTCAAACAAAGAAGAATTTACGTAGAATTTACTTACTTATCATGTTGATTTAACAATTGAATAGTAAATTATAAATGTAAAGAAATACATAGTACACAAAAAATAATATTAGGAGTTTGCATATTATGAAGAAAGCAAAGCTGCTTAGTTAGATATTAGCAGTAATGATGGGGAACAACAACCAGAAAAGCTTACAGGTACAGTAAATGTAATTGGTTTCACTTCTGTACAACCATTATCGCAAAGTTTAGCGGATGCATTTGCAAGTGTAGAAACAGGAATTAAAGTCAGAGAAATTGTTGTAGCAAGCCGTGAAGAAGGTTCTGATAAAAGATAAATAGCTATAAAAAGAAGTTTTAATAATGGCATAAATGATTATAAAAATAAAAAAGATGAGGTGGTATTAATTGAAGTTGAATTTGTGTATTGACATTGATGGAACAATAACGGAGCCTTTTTATTGGCTTGAAAAGGCCAATGAATATTTTGGTACAGATATAAAGCCCTTCGAGGTCACATCATATGAAATTGATCAAGTATTGAAAATACCTAGAGAAGATTACTTGAATTTTTACAAAATACATGGAGAAGAAATGCATTCTAATGCAGAGATAAGAGAAGGAGCAGGGCAAATTCTTCAAAAATTAGGAAAGCAGCATGAGATTTTTTATGTTTCTGCTAGAGAACATTCTCTGGAAAAGACAACTAAAGAGTGGTTCTATAGACATAACCTTCCTAAGGGTAAATTATATTTATTAGGAACTCATTATAAAGTTGATAAGGCTAGAGAGCTGAATTGTGATATCTTTATTGAAGACAGATATGAAAATGCTATTCAACTAGCAGATAAAGGGTTTGAAGTATTACTGATAGATTGTTTTTATAATCAAGGACTACTGACTGAAGGGGTCACAAGGATTTTTAACTGGAGAGACATTTATGATTTCATAGAAGAATACAGTCATGGTATAGACAATGCGATTAAAACTATAGAAAGATTAACCATAGAAGGATTTACTAAGACAGCCTAGTAAATCTTTATCTTTATTCAAAATAGTGAGATAACAACGAGCAAATAAACTAGTAATGAAAAACGGCACAAAATATTTGGAGATAATTCTAAAGGGGAAGAAAACCATATGAAACTTTTAAAGCCAGCATTTTTAAATAAATTTTCATTCAATAAAGGTTTTTTAAACAAAGTGGTGCTAATATTTAAGCGTAAAATACTAGCTAAAATACTACTTATATTTTTGTCCATTCACCTAATTTCATTCATTACTATAGCTGTATATCAGTCCATGCAAAGTAAAAAGCTTATAGAGCAGTTTTCACAGCAGATGGAATTCTTGTTAGTTACTCAAATCGAAAAATCAGGGGAATTATTGTTTGAAATTACTGAAAAGAGTCTATTAAGTCTTTCAAGAGAAAAAAGTGTAACAGATATTTTAGTAGATGAGAAATATGAGGAGCAGCTCATTAAAGATTTTAGAAGCTATGTGGAAATCAATGGCTCTATTAAGGCTTTGCTTATGAGAACTTATAATGATGAATTCTATCGCTATCCAGTCAATTCAGTTAAAGCAAAAGCTTATAAGCCTACTGAAGAAATATGGTATAGGGAAGCAATGGAAAATAGGGGGAGGGTCATATATACATCTCCATTTTATGACGAAGTTACAGGAGAAACAGTAATTGCTATTGCAAAGACAGTAAATAAAGACGGCAATGTCATAGGTGTAGTTGGTGCAATGCTGTCTATTGATTTGTTTCAGCATATTTTACAGGATATACAAGTTGGTGAATCTGGATATGCCCTTGCAGTTGATAAAAATGGTATTATAATCGCACATAGGAATAGTGAAATGGTAGGACAAAGTGTTATTGACAGCACATTTTATAAAGCTATGCATCAGAATAAGCATGGATTTTTTTACTATGATAACGAAGGCAGTCAACAATTTATGAAATTTGCAACTAATGAACGGACTGGCTGGAAGTTCGCAGTTACTATGGGATATTATGAAATACAGCGGCAAATTTGGACAAGTATAGGAAAGAATATAATCATTTTGATAATTGCACTTGTAATTGGTGGAGTACTGAGTATTTGGGTTGTAAGAAGTATTATAAGCCCTATTTCTCAGCTAGCAAAGAGCATGAAGGATGTAGAAAAAGGCAATTTATCTGTTAGCTTAGATGTTAGCCTGCAAGATGAAACAGGACAATTGATTAGAGGCTTTAATCAAATGATAATTAAAATCAAGACCTTAGTTGAGGAAATATCAAAGGCTTGCAGAATGATTCTTAATAGTTCTACTGAGTTTGGTCATATCTGTGAAAAAAATTTATCTAAAGCGCAGCAAATAAATATGTCTATCCAAAGCATTTCTGAGGGTGCTGAGAATCAAGCACAGCAAGCAGAAAGCATCTTCAATATGATGGAAGAGTTCAGCACGTGTATTAAAAGCGTTATAGACAATATATGTAGAATCAATGACGAGACTTCTAATAGTGCCCAAATAAGTGAAGAGGGAATAAGAATTGTTGAAGAATTACATGAAGCATCTAAAATGAATGCTGAGCATGTTGAAGAAGTAATGGAAGAAATACATGGACTTCATGAAAAATCGCATGCAGTTATGACAATTATTGATTATATTGAAAAAATAGCTAAGCAGACCAACTTAATATCACTAAATGCATCAATTGAAGCTGCAAGATCAGGAGAGCATGGCAGAGGCTTTACTGTTGTAGCAAATGAAGTACATAATTTAGCAGAAGAGACTCAAAAATTAGCAAAAAATATACATAATGTTCTAAATGAAATGCTTATTCAAGTAGATAAAACTACGAAATTGATTAAGGTAACTAAAGAAACTTCTTATAGTGAATATGATTCTATGCTTAAAACTAAGAATATATTTACACGAATAGATACTGCCACAAGTAAGATTTATCATGAGATGGAAACCTTAAACCAATCTGTTATTCTGATGAGAGAACAGAATGAAGGTATTTTATCTGCAGTAAAGGATATAGCAGTTGTCACCGAAGAATCTGCAATTTCTAGTAAGCAGATATATCAAAGCGTAGATGAGCAAACTAATAATACTGAGAGATTATTTCAAGAAAGCAGTCAGCTCATTGAGACAGCAAAATTACTGCAAGAAAAAATACATAAATCACCTCCTTTAGCTTGGACAATAGGCAAAAACTAATTTATGTTAATAGAATAATAGCAGTAACCTAAACCATAGTAGCAATGACAATAAGGTATATGAAGAATATAATATTTTAACTCTAGCAATTTTGCTAGAGCTACTATCAACAATCTCTCTGCATAGAATAAAATGATAGGTTACAAGCAGACAGAGAACTTGTTCACAAATGAAATTCTCCAATACCTTCTCCTATATTACGAATAATTTAAGTATATTAAGGCTGTGGCTCTTAAGAGCTTTTCATTATTGAAATTAATTTTAAAAAATTATATTTGTCCTATGACCATTTGAACTAAAAAAGAAACTATAACTACTAATGCAGAGATAATAAATCCATGCACCATTGGTGCAAAGCCTGACTTTGCAAGTTTGCTAAA
Organism: Proteiniborus sp.; assembly: GCF_040308045.1. NCBI lineage: Bacteria > Bacillati > Bacillota > Clostridia > Eubacteriales > Proteiniborus > Proteiniborus sp. Next base: position 179,582 of record NZ_JAWRHZ010000061.1, on the reverse strand, counting down.
ATTAGTTCTTAAACCTATGGCTCCAAGTGACATAACCATTAAGAATTTACTTATTTTAGAAATAGATTGGCTTAACATTTCTGGAATTAATCCTGTACTCTTAATAGCCACCATACCGAGGAACATTAGAATAAACCAAGGAAATATTTTTTTTATATCTACTTTTTTCCTTAAGTGAATAACGGCTTCTCCTTTTTCTTTTAAAGAATTTTCCTCGTTTTTTCTTATAAGTCTTTCGTTAATATAAGAGAATATAAGTACAACAGGTACAATAGATAGAGTACGTGTAAGCTTAACAATAACAGAAAATTTTCCTGCTATATCAGAAAAGGCATATCCAGCTGCAACAACTGAAGAAGTATCATTTACTGCTGTTCCAGTCCAGAGACCGTAGCCTAAGTCTGTCATATTAAAATAACGGCCCATTATAGGGAAAAGCACTACCATAATAACATCAAATATAAATGTAGCAGAAATTGCATAGGCTATATCACTTTCCTCTGCATCAATAACTGGAGCAATAGCAGCAACTGCAGAGCCACCACATATACCTGTTCCTGCAGAAATAAGACTTGATAGTTTCCAGTTCATTCCGAAAAGCTTTCCAACTAAATACCCACCACCAAAAGCTGTTATAAGAGTAAACACCATAACAATCAAAGAAAACTTTCCTACTTCTACGACTTGTCCAAAACTAAGACTTATACCCATAAGGATAATAGCAAGACGCAATATTTTTTTTGAAGTAAATCCGAAACCTTTTTCAAATATCTGGTACTTAGAAACAAAAGGATTTAATGACATACCAATTAATAGTGCAAAAACTCCTGCGCCTATAAGATTATAGGGAATAAGTTTACTTATAAAAACTGAAACATATGCCAGTAAGGCAGAAAATAATATTCCCAATGCGTATTTATTGAAAAAAACCACAAGACCAACTCCTTATTTTAAAGTCAATATTGATTTTAACATCCATTAACTATAAAATCTAATTATAAATACTTATGAATTCATAAATTATGATTATAGAGGTGTGAACGAAGTGCTAGATATTAGAATGGAATCTTTTTTAGCTGTGTGCAGAAATAAAAGTTACACAAAGGCGTCTGAGGAGCTTTGCTTAACTCAGCCTGCCATAACCCAGCATATTCAATCATTGGAAAGACATTATGGAAGCAGATTTTTTGAATACTCTAACAGGCAATTGAGATTTACAAAAGCAGGGGAACTTTTCTATAAATATGTATTAAATGCAAAGGCTAATGAACAGATAATACTGCAGAAGCTTTCAGAAATAAATAATGCAAAAAAGACACTAAAATTTGCTGCAACTTTGACTATTGGAGAATTTACTTTACCACCCATATTAAGCGATTTTATGAATACTTTTGAAGAGTACAACATTACTATGTATGTAGATAACACAAGGACAGTGCTTCGAATGTTACAAGATGGTGAAATTTATTTTGCATTAGTTGAGGGGCTATTTAAAAAATCTGACTATGATACTAAACTATATAAAATTGCTCCCTTTATATTAACAGCACCTGTTGGTCATCCATTGACCAGTAAAGAAGTTGTTTTATTAGATGACCTTAAAGATGAAACTATTATCATTCGTGAATCTGGCTCTGGTTCTCGTGAAGTGCTGGAAAGGGGACTTTATGATAAAAATCATTCTCTAGGAGATTTCAAGAACATTATTGAAATAGGAAATGTTAATGTAATAAAAGAAATGGTTAAAAGTGGAATTGGTTTGAGCTTTATGTATGAAGATGCAGTTCGTGAAGAAATCAGAAGAAAAGAATTAACAGAGATTAAAATAGCTGATTTTATTATTGAAAGAGAATTTAACTTTATTTATTTGAAGAATGATATAATGCAGTCAGATTATGATATGTTTTTTTCTTTTTTCAAAGACAGAGTAAAGCATAGAAGATAATAGAAGGCAATAGATAGAAAAAGTATATTTACGTTGACATAAATATTTAATAATGATATATTAGTCCCATAATAATTGAATAAATCTTCAGGGCAGGGTGCGATTCCCTACCGGCGGTAAAGCCCGCGAGCCGTAAGGCAGATTCGGTGAGACTCCGAGGCCGACAGTAAAGTCTGGATGAAAGAAGATTAGAAAAGCAGTCTATGGTTATCAGTCATATTTTGAAATTGATACAAGACTGTACATATAGTTGCTTTATAAGCCCTGAATAGTATTCAGGGCTTTTTTATATCCCATAGGTGCGTTCTAATTTTACTTAAAATAAGCTTTCTATAAAATGGGTTTTAAAATAGCAAGAGTTTTTGTTTATTGGTAACAATATACTCAGAGGTGTTGATAATATGGATACAAAGTATATGGAAAGAGCTTTGGAACTAGCTAAAAAAGGTACTGGATATACAAACCCTAATCCTCTTGTTGGAGCTGTTATAGTGAAAGGCGGAAAAATTATAGGAGAGGGATATCATGAAGTTTATGGAAGCTGTCATGCAGAGATAAATGCATTCAAAAATGCTACTGAGGATGTAAAAGGTGCAACTATGTATGTTACTCTTGAGCCATGTTCACACTATGGTAAGACTCCACCTTGTGCTAATGCTATTGTGGAAAAAGGCCTGAAAAAGGTTGTTATAGCTCTTGGAGATCCAAATCCTGAAGTAGCAGGAAAAGGTATAAAAATTTTAAGAGATAGTGGAATAGAGGTTGTTACTGGAGTTTTGGAAGAAAAAAGCAGAAAGCTTAATGAAATATTTTTTAAGTATATAACTACAAAGCTTCCATTTTGCATACTAAAGACAGCCATGACTTTAGACGGGAAAATAGCCACAAGTACGGGAGATTCAAAATGGATAACAAATGAAGAATCAAGAAAGTATGTTCACTGGTTAAGGCATCGAGTTTCAGCAATAATGGTTGGAATAGGTACTGTGCTTCAGGATAATCCATACCTGAACACTCGATTAGATGATGGCAAGGGCAATGATCCCATAAGAATCATTGTGGATAGTAATGCTAAAATACCACTTGAGTCAAATGTATTAAATATAAAATCGAATGCAAAAACAATTATTGCTACAACTGAACTAGCACCAAAGGAAAAAATTAAAGAGATTGAAAGAAAAGGCGCTGAGGTGATTATAGCCCCCTTAAGTAATAATCAGGTGGATTTAAATTTCCTTATGAAAGCCTTAGGAGAAAGAAAAATAGACAGCGTTTTACTAGAAGGCGGAAGTGAATTGAACTGCTCAGCTATAGAATCAGGTATTGTTGATAAAGTAAATGCTTTTATAGCCCCTAAACTTATCGGAGGAAGAAAAGCTAAGACTCCAATTGGAGGAGAGGGAAGGAATTTAATGAAGGATGCTTTAAGGCTAAGTGATATTGAGATTCATAAATTTGGCGATGACATAATGATTGAAGGTTATTTACGGGGAGAGTGATAAGCAATATGTTTACTGGAATAGTAGAAGAAATAGGTAAGGTTCAGTCCATAGTCAAATCAACGAAGTCTGCAAAAATTATTATTAAGGCAAATAGAGTTCTAGAAGAAACCAAGCTAGGAGACAGCATAAGCACAAATGGTGTCTGCCTCACAGTTACGGAAATTACACATAATAGCTTTACAGTAGATGTTATGGCAGAAACTATGAGAAGAAGTAACCTGCATATCTTATCTCCAGAAGATGAAATTAATCTTGAAAGAGCTCTAAGAGTTGGCAATAGATTAGGAGGTCATCTAGTTAGCGGGCACATAGATGGTATGGGAACCATATCAAATTATGAAAATGAAGATAATGCAGTATGGGTAACAATATCTACTTCCCCAGAGATATTAAGATATATAGTTCAAAAGGGTTCAATCACAATAGATGGAATAAGTCTAACCGTCGCCTATGTAGATGAAAGTGTATTTAAGGTTTCCATAATCCCACATACTAAGGAAGTTACAACACTGCTCAGAAAAAAGGTAGGAGCCATTGTTAATTTAGAGTGTGATATGGTAGGCAAATATATTGAAAAGCTACTTTTATCTAAAGAACAAGCATCTGTTAAACAAGGAATAGATATGAATTTTCTAAGTGAGCATGGGTTTGCATAAAAGCAAAAGGAGGATGAAAAATGTATAAATTTAATACCATAGAAGAAGCTTTGGAAGATATTAAAAACGGAAAAATAATAGTAGTTGTAGATGATGAAGATAGAGAAAACGAAGGTGATTTGTTAATGGCAGCTGAAAAAGTTAGTCCTGAATCAATCAACTTCATGGCTAAGTATGGAAGAGGACTAATCTGTATGCCAATTATAGAAGAAAGGCTTAGAGAGCTTAATATTGGTCAAATGGTAGAAAAAAATACAGATTCTTATGAAACAGCCTTTACCGTATCTATTGACGCTGCAGAAACTACAACAGGAATATCTGCACACGAAAGAGCTTTAACCATTAAGAAATTTCTTGATTCTAAAGCAACAGAAAAAGACTTTAAAAAACCAGGACATATTTTCCCATTACAGGCTAAGAAAGGCGGGGTTTTAAAGAGGGCAGGGCATACAGAGGCTGCAGTTGATTTAGCATCCTTATCAGGCTTGTATCCAGCAGGAGTTATATGCGAGATTATGAATGAAGATGGGACAATGGCAAGAGTACCTCAGCTAATGGAATATTGTAAGGAACATGATTTAAAAATAATTAAAATTGCTGATTTAATAGCCTTTCGACGAAAAAGGGAAGTATATATAAAAAGAGCAGCAGAAGCAAATATGCCAACAAGGTATGGTGAATTTAAAATCATTGGCTATGAAAATACATTAAATGGTGAACATCATGTTGCTTTAGTCAAAGGTGATGTTGCAGATGGTGAGTCAGTTTTAGTCAGAGTCCACTCAGAATGTCTTACTGGTGATGCTTTTGGATCTTTAAGATGTGATTGTGGCGAACAGTTTGCGTCAGCTATGAGGAAAATCGAAAAAGAAGGAAGAGGAATTTTACTTTATATGCGTCAAGAAGGGAGAGGAATTGGCCTTATTAACAAAATAAGAGCTTATTCACTTCAGGATAAAGGAATGGATACAGTAGAGGCAAACCTTGCTCTTGGCTTTCCAGAGGATATGAGAGATTATGGAATTGGAGCTCAGATATTAGCTGATTTAGGAGCAAAGAAAATAAAGCTTATGACTAATAATCCTAGAAAAATTAAGGGACTATCAGGTTATGGCATAGAAATTGTAGATAGAGTACCTATACAGATGAAGTGCAATGAAAGAAATGAGTATTATTTAAAAACAAAGAAAACAAAGCTTGGACATATGTTAAATTTTAGGGAGGAAAAATAATATGAGAACATTCGAAGGAAATTTTATTGCACAAGGATTAAAGTTTGGCATTGTTGTTGGGAGATTTAATGAGTTTATAGGCGGAAAGCTTTTATCTGGAGCTATTGATGCTTTAAAGAGACATGGTGCAGAAGAGGATAATATTGAAATTACCTGGGTGCCTGGAGCATTTGAAATACCCCTTGTTGCTAAGAAAATGGCTAAAACTCAAAAATATGATGGGGTAATATGCCTTGGCGCCGTTATAAGAGGTTCTACACCACACTTTGACTATGTATCAAGTGAGGTATCAAAAGGTATTGCTAATGTATCATTAGAAACTGAAGTCCCTGTAATATTCGGGGTTCTGACAACAGATACTATTGAGCAAGCAATAGAGAGAGCAGGCACAAAAGCTGGAAATAAGGGATATGATGCAGCAGTTACTGCTATAGAGATGGCAAATCTTATTAAGCAGTTTTAGTTTGGGCAGGTTTTGATGCTTTAAATTACTTTGTATTTATTGTAAAAAGAAAACTACTCCTCTTATATTGAATAATTATAATATATATGATAATATTGTTTTGAAATTAAATATAAGATTAAGTACTAGGGGGGCTGGAGAGACCAGCTGAGATTAAGACTCGATAAAGTCTTTGACCCTTAACCTGATCTGGATAATGCCAGCGTAGGGAAGTTGTATTTACTTGTGTTATGTATTAAGCATAAGTCCTTATTTTGGGATTTATGCTTTTTTGTTTTGTCCCAAATATCTTCTAGTACGTAGATTTTTGAAAGGAGGGATGTTCATGTCAACGAAAAAGCTTACCCTATGTGCTTTCCTTATAGCAATTGGAACGTTAACAGGTCATGTATTTTATATTCCTATAGGCGTTGCAAAGTGTTTTCCCATACAGCACACCATTAATATACTATCGGCTGTAATTCTAGGACCTTGGTATGCAGTTGCTAATGCATTTGTAACTTCTCTACTTAGAAACATACTTGGAACAGGCTCTTTATTAGCTTTTCCAGGTAGCATGATAGGTGCATTTTTAGCAGGAGTTCTGTATAAGAAGACTGAGAAACAGATAATGGCTTCGTTAGGCGAAGTATTAGGAACTGGACTTTTAGGCGGACTAGTTGCATATCCAGTTGCAAAGCTGATTATGGGAAAGGATGTGGCTGTTTTCTTCTTTGTATTGCCTTTCATGGTCAGTACTATTGGTGGCACAATAATAGGCAATGGATTATTAAAAGTATTACTTTCAAGTAAATTATTAAAAAACAATAAATAGGGGTGTTTATATATGAAAAATGTATTAACTATAGCTGGTTCAGATAGTAGTGGTGGAGCTGGAATACAAGCAGATTTAAAAACCTTTTCTGCACATGGGGTTTTTGGAATGAGCGTAATTACTGCCATTACAGCTCAAAACACACAAGGTGTTTTTGGAGTACAGGATATTTCTGTAGATATGATAGAAAAACAGATTGATGCAATATTTGACGATATAAAGGTTCATGCTTTAAAGATAGGTATGGTTTCGCAAATAGAAACTATAAAAGTAATATCAGGTAAATTAAAGCAATATTCTCCTGAAAATATAGTAGTAGATCCTGTTATGATATCAAAAAGTGGATATGATCTGCTTGCACCAGAGGCAAAGGAAACTCTTATAAAAGAGCTTTTACCTTTAGCTACGATAGCTACGCCAAATATTCCTGAAGCTCAGGTTATATCTGGAATGAGCATAAATAGCTTAAAGCAAATGGAAGAGGCAGCAATAAAAATACATTCACTAGGAGCAAAAAATGTTCTTATAAAGGGTGGTCATATGGAAGATGACGCAACTGATGTGTTATATAATGGCGACAAATTTATATATTTCAAATCAGAAAGAATAAACACAAAAAATACCCATGGTACCGGATGCACTTTATCATCGGCAATAGCATCTAATCTTGCTAAGGATTTTACAATTGAAGAATCAGTTGCTAATGCAAAGGATTATATAACTACTGCAATAAAACATTCATTATCCTTAGGAAAAGGCGTTGGACCTACAAATCATTTTTATACATTATATAAAAAGGCTGGTGTAATAAGTGAGTAATTCAGAAAACAATAAATTTTCTCTAATAAGTTTTTTTATGCTTTGGTTTGGTGCATCAATATCTATAGCTGAGATTCTAACTGGAGGATTATTAGCGCCAATTGGATTTAAAAATGGATTAATTGCAATTCTAGCTGGACATCTGATTGGTACGATTATTCTGATGTTAGGCGGAATAATAGGTGCAGAAGAAAAGCTTCCATCTATAATGTCTACTAGAATATCATTTGGATTATATGGTTCATACCTATTTTCTATTCTAAATGTATTGCAGCTTATAGGATGGACTGCAGTAATGATAATATCAGGAGCAAGATCAGTAAACCAGATAACTAAAATACTATGGTCATTTGACAATATGACTGTTTGGAGTCTAGTAATAGGTGGGCTTATATGCTTATGGATAGTAATAGGTAGTAAGGGCTGGAAAAAACTTAATTTTATTGCTGTATCTCTTCTATTTGTATTAACTATAGTATTAAGTACTACGATTTTTAAAAACAACGAATTATTTACTAAAATTCCTGCTGGAGATATGACATTTGGAACTGCAATGGAGCTAAGTGTAATCATGCCTCTTTCCTGGCTACCACTAATTGCCGACTATACAAGACATGCAAAGAAAAAGAAAGATGGGATAATAGGAAGCTTTGCAGGATATTTCATAGGCAGCTACTGGATGTATGCTATAGGTCTTGGAGCTGCAATAGTAGCTGAAAATCCAGATCCAGGTGCTATGATGCTCGCTGCCAATTTAGGAATAGTTGCTCTAGGAATAGTAGTATTGTCTACTGTAACAACAACATTTTTAGATGCTTATTCTGCAGGAGTTACATTTTTAAATATTTTACCGAAGCTTGATGAGAGGAAGATAGCAACTATAATGGGGATTATAGGAACCTTAATTGCAATAGTATTTCCAATTGAGCAATATGAAAACTTTCTATATGCAATAGGCTCCGTATTTGCTCCACTATTTTCTATTCTCCTAACGGATTATTTTATTATAAAGAAGAACAGAAAGCTACAGGAAAATCTTCTTGTCAATTGGGGAGCAACTATTGTATGGATAATTGGAATTATACTATATTATCAATTTATAAAATTTGACTTCATAATGGGAGCCACAGTTCCTGTTATGGTAATAACATCAATAATATACTGTTTAAGCTGGAGGGTGATGCTGGGATGGAAATATTACAAGAAGTCGCAAGACTGCTGCCAAAAATAAGAGGGGTAGAACCGCTAATTCATCACATTACTAATTTTGTCACTATAAATGACTGTGCAAATATAACACTTGCCATAGGTGGCTCGCCTATTATGGCATATGATGAAACAGAGGTAGAGGAGGTTGTATCAATGTCATCCTCTTTGGTATTGAATATAGGTACATTGAGTCTTGATATGGTAAGAACCATGATATTAGCAGGGAAAAAGGCAAATGAACTGAATATACCCGTTATTCTCGATCCTGTAGGGGTTGGAGCAACCAGATTAAGGAGCAAGGCTATAGAAGATATATTATCTAATGTAAAAATTACCGTAATCAAAGGTAATATGTCTGAAATTAAAATTGTTTCTGGATTAGAGGTGGAAATAAGAGGAGTAGACTCTATAGCAGATAATAAAGAAAGTGGAAAAACCGCAAAAGAGTTAGCCTCAAAATTAGGCTGTATAGTTGCTATAACAGGAAAACAGGATGTTTTATCAGATGGAAACAAGGTTTTCTATGTGAACAATGGACATGAAATGTTATCAAAAGTGACTGGAACTGGCTGTATGACATCTTCTTTAATAGCTTCTTATTGTGGTGTTACTAGTGACTATCTGACAGCTGCTTTAGGAGGAGTAGTATCTATGGGCATTGCAGGTGAAATAGCCTTTAATTCATTGAAGGACAATGAAGGGCTAGGAAGCTTTAAAGTAAATTTATTTGATAATATTTATAACTTAAATCCAGATATCATAATGAAAGCAGGTGAGATTAGTGTACAATAAATCAAAGGTTAATTATGCCTTATATCTAGTTACTGATAGGGATGTACTAGGTAATAAAGATTTATGTGAGAGCATAGAACAAGCTATCCTAGGTGGCGTAAGTCTAGTTCAGCTAAGGGAGAAAAATGCTAAAACGAAAGAATTTTATAGCATTGCTTTAAAGGTAAAGGAAGTAACAGACAAATACAGTATTCCACTTATAATCAATGATAGACTAGATATAGCCTTGGCTATAGATGCAGATGGTCTTCATATAGGGGCAGATGACATTCCGGTAAAGATTGCTAGAAATCTACTGGGGCCTGATAAAATATTAGGTGTATCTGCATCAAATATTGATGAAGCCATTGAAGCACAAAGCCAGGATGCTGATTATCTTGGAGTAGGAGCAATGTATCCTACAAAAACAAAAAAAGATACTGAAAGTGTAAGCCTTAAAGAGCTACAGCTAATTAAGTCCTCTGTTCAAATACCAGTAGTAGGTATAGGTGGAATCAATGAATTAAATGCTAAAGAAGTAATGAGTACAGGTGTTGATGGTATTTCTGTTATATCAGCTATATTAGGGAAAGATAATGTCTATGCTGCTGCTAAAAAACTTCACAATATAGTAGAGCAAGGGTAGTCCAAGTGGTTAAGTTACTGTTTCTATGCAATTGTATCAGCAATAGGTTAAATTTATAGATACAGAATTAGTCAAAGCATATTTTATGAACAAAGAAAGCTTTGAAAAATATATTAATGAACAAAATGTTGATGAATACTTGGACTACTTACCCATAAAAAATATTCTGATGAAGAATTAAGAAATATTTTACAAGAAAAAATTAAAGCTAATAAAATAAAAGAAATGCAGATAGAAGAAAGAAATAAAATTATAAGAGCCCTGTATCTTTTCCTTGATATTAAATCAAGCTATGATACTAAACTGTTTTTATTTCTCCTGCTGCAATTAATGCTTTTTTAGTAATTAAAGGACCTAAAAGCTCATATATTACAGTTGCCGCAAGAACGATGGTTCTGATTTCTGCTCCATATGGACTAGGTAAAACATTTTGAGCAACCATAGATAATCCAATTGCAACTCCAGCTTGAGGTATCAGAGTATAACCTAAATACTTTCTTATTGTTTCTGGAGCATCTGATATCCTTGCACCTAAATATGAACCGAAAACTTTTCCCAAAACTCTAAATAACACATAAGCTATGCCGATAATGCCAACATTTCTTAACATAGAAATATCTAACTCGACTCCAGCTATAGTAAAGAATGCAATATATATAGGAGGAGTAAACTTTTCTACTGTAGTAAATACTTTTTTGTTATTTGGAGTTATATTTGTTAAAGTGGCTCCAAACATCATACAAGATAAAAGTGATGAAAGATTAAATCGTATAGAAATAGCTGCTGTAGCAAAAACAATAGCAACAATAACTGATAAAAGCTCATTTTCTCCCCTAATTCTCTTAGAAAAAATAATGAGTAATATCCCCATTAAAAGTCCTAGAGCTAATGCACCGATAATTTCTATTATTGGAAGTAAAATTAGATTAGCTAATGAAACTGACTTTGCATTATCCATTAAAGTTGCTGCTATAGAAGTAGATACACCAAAAGCCATTATACAAACTGCATCATCCATTGCAACAACTGGTAATAGAGTATCTACTAAAGGACCCTTAGCATTATATTGTCTAACTACCATTAAAGTAGCTGCTGGAGCAGTAGCAGAACCTATAGCTCCTATTACAATACTAAAGGAAAATGGTTGTCTAAATAAGAATATCATTGCTAATGTCACAAATAACATTGCCATTAATGATTGTAAAAAAGTTATTAAGACAATTCCTTTACTCATTTTTTTCAGATTTAATAAATTTAACTCACTTCCTATACTATAAGCTATAAAAGCTAAGGCAACTTCCGAAATAATTGGAAATTGACTAACAGTTTCTTTGGGTATTATTCCCAATACAGAGGGCCCAATTATTAAACCCGCTATAAGATATCCAGTTACGTTTGGTAATTTAACCTTATCTAATAATCTTGCCATAATTATTCCTGCAAATAGTATTACGGCTAAATAAAATAGTATGTTCATTTTTAATTACTTCATCCCCTTTATTTAGTTAAACCTTCTACATGATTTACTGGCAATGTAAACATAATCCCTGTACCTTCTTCATTAATGTTACCTACTACTTTTCTTGTACATTCCATTGCAATATGTACTTTTTCATCAGGTAAAACCATGAAGATAGTTTTATTAATTGGTCTATTTTCATTTAATATAGCCTTCAATGAACCAAACAGTGGTATGTCAGAATGTTCATCTGCTAAGGCTCTAACCATACCCATACTATCTATAATAGTTCCACCTCTAATACCATTGTTACTTAACTCCAGTAATAAACTATCTAGTTTTTCAACTTTATTGAGAACTACTACTAATATTTGCAAAATAGCTCACCTCCATTTCTTATACTACTCCAATAGATTAATTTTTTCAACTTTTATTAAAATTTGGTCAAAAATAATAAAGGGAATGTAATAGTTATGTGTCTCGATTTGAAGAGGCAGGCCTAGAAATAGGAGAGAGTATAAAAATACTTACTCCTGAAGGAAAAATGTATATGTGGAAATATTAGGTATTTATGGATATTTATTATTTGATTCATTAATATTGCAGTGGAATATTAACTTTTATTAGAATTAATAAGTTCTTAAGATTTCTGTTAAGTAGATTTTAAGATTTAACTGATAATATAATCCCATGGAAAATCATACAGGGTGTGATATAATTTGAACAGATTAATATATGAGGTGATGTGTTTTGAATATACTAGTTTGTGACGACGATAGGGAAATACTAGAGGCCATAACAATTTATCTGAATAACGAAGGCTATAAAGTGTTTAAGGCATCTAATGGAATAGAAGCTTTGGAAGTAATAGAAGAAAGAGAAATTCATCTTATTATTATGGATATAATGATGCCTAAAATGGACGGACTAAGGGCTACAATGAAAATCAGGGAAGACAAGAATATTCCTGTTATAATGCTCTCTGCTAAGTCTGAGGATACTGACAAAATAATGGGATTGAACATGGGAGCAGATGATTATATAACAAAGCCCTTTAATCCTTTAGAATTAATTGCAAGAGTTAAGTCTCAACTGAGAAGATATACAACTTTAGGCAGTCTCGAAACAAAAACCAATGTATTTAAAACCGGTGGACTTGTAATCGATGATGAAAGCAAACTTGTAACTGTTGATGGGGAAGAAGTAAAACTTACGCCAGTTCAATATAAGATACTAAGACTTTTGACTTCCAATGCAGGAAAGGTATATTCCATAGATGAGATATATGAAAAGGTTTGGGAGGAAATCGCCTTTAATCCAGAAAACACAGTAACAGTTCATATAAGAAGAATTAGAGAAAAAATTGAAATAAATCCAAAAGAGCCAAAATATTTAAAGGTGGTGTGGGGGATTGGATACAAAGTGGAAAAGTTATAGCCACTCTATACTAACAAAAATAATAGTATTTCTAATAGTAATAACATGCTTTACTGGAGCCATATCAGTATTTTTAAATACAGTTAATAGCAATAATTTAGATATAGTTTTTGAAGATAGCTTTTATCATAGTGCAGGATTTGGAGCAGATATACATGATATTACAGAGATACTAACAATGCTTATAGGAACATATAAAGATGAAGAATCTAAAGCAAATGAAACACAATCTAAAGAAGTAGCTATTGATGATGGAAACTTGAAGTTAGAGGAAGAAGAAGGTTTAAAGGAATATAACTCAATTTTACAAAGACTAGAAAAATATAAAGGACTTAAATATTATATAAGCGATGGAAAAAACATACTTACTAATAGTTCTGATACTAAGAAGAATTTCTTTAAAGCCTATCCTTCTTATATAGTAGTAGATAAATCTGAAACAAATATATATCCGAAAGAAATTGCAGAGAACCAGTACCACTATCACTGGTTTATGTCAAACATTAGTAATCTTGAACAGCAGAACACTACTATGTATGTGGCATTTACTGAGGAATTTCTAAATCCTAGAATCGAAGAATGGAATTCAGATAAAGAGCTTGTTACAAATGAGTTATATAAACTAGCGGGTTTCTTGATAGGACTTTTTATATCATTTATATATCTAATAACAATTGTTGGAAGAGAATCCTTTAAGGATAAAGAAGTGCACTTAAATTCATTTGACAGATTATATAACGATTTTAATATAGCAATATGTGCTGCACTTATACTACTATGGTTTGGTTCTATGAATATTATATTTCGTAGAGAGTTTTACCGTCTAATTATTCCAGCTACTTCTTCAATAGCTGTACTAGGATTAATATTTGTCTTGTCTTTAATTAAACACATTAAAAATAAAACGTTAATAAAACATACATTAGTCTATACAGCATTTTATAAGTTCTTTAAATTCATTAAAGATATATTTGATAGCGGAAGTGTAGGGAAGAAGATTATTTTTATAGTAACAGGATATCCAATAGTTGTGGTTCTAGCTATTATTTTCTTTTCTATGATATTAAGAGATGCAATAGTTATCATGGGAGTAACAGCAGCAATAGTAGGGGTTGCAGTATGGTTAGCGCTTAAGAAAGTAAAGGAATTCAATGCAATAAAGGAAGGTGTAAAGCTAGTAAAGGAAGGTCACCTTTATCACACAATAGATATTACAGGGAATGGAGAATTTGGAAAACTTGCTTCTGATATAAACACTATTGCAGATGGATTAAACAAAGCAGTGGATAACGAGCTAAAGAGTGAACGTTTAAAAACTGAGTTAATAACTAATGTTTCTCACGATATAAGAACTCCATTAACTTCAATTATTACTTATGTAGATTTATTAAAGAATGAAAAAGATGAAGAAAAGATAAAAGAATATGTTGAGGTACTAGAACAGAAATCTCATAGACTAAAAACTCTAACCGATGATTTATTTGAAGCGGCTAAAGCTTCTAGTGGAAGCATTTCTGTAAACTATGAGACTATAGATATAGTATCCTTACTAACTCAAGGATTAGGTGAGCTTGATGATAAAATTAAAGAGCAAAAATTAGACTTCATAATAAATCATCCCAAAGACAAAGTATTTATAGAAGCAGATGGGACTCTATTGTGGAGAGTCATAGAAAATCTAATGACTAATATATTTAAATATGCACTAGAGGGGTCAAGGGTATATATAGATATTGAAGAAACAGAGAAAGAAGTAAGTATAATAATGAAAAACATTTCAGCTTATGAGTTGAATATTTCAGCCGATGAATTAATGGAGCGTTTTAAAAGAGGAGATGAATCTAGAAATAGTCCAGGAAGTGGTTTAGGATTATCTATTGCCAAAAGCTTAGTAGAAATTCAAAAAGGAAGCTTTGATATTGAAATTGATGGAGATTTATTTAAGTCAATAATTAAGTTTTATAAAAAAGCTTAGTAAGTACTAAAACTTACTAAGCTTTTTTATAAATTGTCCTTCTTTCATAATTACATCCATATTTTCAACAGATATATTGTGAATATCTAAAAGAGGATTATCTTTAAGAACTATTAAATCAGCAAACTTGCCTTCCTCTAAGGTTCCTGTAATATCATCTATTTTTAACATTTCTGCACCGTTCTTAGTTGCAGCTAATATGACTTCCATTTCTGACAGCCCCGCTTTATTCAATGCGTACATCTCTGTAATGGCATATTTTCCATAGGGAGTCAAGTTGCTACAGAATGAATCTGAGCCTACTGTAATTCGGATACCTTTCTTATTTGCATTTCGTAAATTATCAATTATACGATTTAACTCCTTCTCAGCAGTTGTATTGCCAGGATACTTATCATGAATAGGTCTATAAGGTGGTTCATATACACTAAACCATTCATAGAAAAACTGCAAAGTAGGACAGAAAGTAATATCTTTTTCCTTCATAATATCTAAGCATTCCTCGTTTAATTCTTGCCCATGAATAATGGCAGATACACCAGCTATACATGAGTTTATAGCTCCTTCATATCCTTCAGCATGAGACCATACAGGTAGACCTACCATATTACATTCATCAACTACTGCCTGAATCTCTTCCATAGTATAATGAGCAGCTGCTTTAGTATCATACCGCCAAATTCCTCCTCCTGTAGACCAGATTTTAATAGCATCAGGATTTTCTCGAATTCTTTTTCTAACAGCTTTTCTTAATTCCCAAGGACCATCTACTCTATCTGCCCAAGGATGAGAAGAATTATTTAATTCTAAAGATAAGTTATGAGAGTCTCCATGTCCTGCAGTCCTACAGAAGCCTAGACCAGATGCAATAACTCTAGGGCCAGAAATAATACCTTTTTCAATCATATTCCTAATATGTATACCTGAACGAGAAATTTCTCCAACAGATGTTAATCCATGCTCTAACGCTTCTTTAGCTTGTGCTACGGCAACTATAGTTTTTTGTATATCTGGTTCAAGTACCCAATCTGAATCATCATCACTTAGATTTCCACTAAAATGGAGATGTGCATCTATTAAGCCAGGCATAATTGTTTTGCCAGTTATATCCATCTTTTCTCCGTCAAAATCAGTATCTACAATAGGCCCAGCATACTTAATTTTCTTTCCTTCTACAACAACCATAGAATTTTCTACTACTTCCCCGTTTCCCTTTATCAACAACCCACCAATAAATATGATTTTTTTCATCATATTCCCTCCCTAAACTTTATAATTTCCATATACATTTTAGACCTTTTTCTTCAAATTATCAATGAGTCTTTAATTAGTTTTTAATAACAAAAAGCTTGGTAAGTACTAAAACTTAACAAGCTTTTTTATTTTCTATATTTCTATAATTAAAATTCTTTCTCTCCATCTGGAGTTAACATCCAAACTTTATCCTTAGGCCATTTAAAGAATATCATCCAGATCCAGATTATTGCACCAACGCCTAGATATAATCCTAATCCCTTCCATGCTCCTATGTTTTGACCTAATGTACATAACCAAGCAATTAATAATGCTATAAATAATGCAAACCAACGAAAAGCTTGACCACCTTTTAATTTATAAGGTCTTTCCCACTCAGGATGATACTTAGCCAATCGTATGGAAGAAATCATGGAAATAGCATATGCAACAGCACAGGCAAATGCCATTAATGAGAAGAAATCTTCAAGATAAGACGTAGAACTCATTAATCCAAAAGCAGCTAAACTTAAAACTAATATTAATATATTAGGAAGTATTGGTTGACTATGTTTATTGGTCTTAAAAAATGCCTTAGGCAAGAAGTTTTGTCTTCCCATTGCATACATTAATCTAACTGCAGAAATCCAGAATCCAAGTAAACATGTTCCTATTGGGAATAAAACGCCAACTATACCGAAAAATAATGAATAATAACCCCAACCAAGCTTTTGCATTACCTTAATTGCAACAAATGGTGCGCTTGTGCCTCCTTCAGTAAGAACTTCCCAAGGTCCCATCCCTGCAAGGGCAAAGAAGAAAAACACATATAATGCTCCACAAGTAAGCACAGAACCAAGAATAGCTTTTGACATACTCTTAATTGGGAAGGTACCTTCTTCTACCATCTGAGGTACTGTTTCAAAACCAAAGTATGGTGTTACTAGTAAAGCAGTTCCAATAAGCCATCCTGCCATACCACCTTCTCCAGTTGCACCTCCACCATTCAACGCAGAACGGATAAATGGACTAAAGTTTGAAATACTCCAGTGTCCTGAGAAGAGAAAAAGAAAACCAGTTAGTACTACTCCAATAAGTGATGCAAATAACATAAATGTTTGAATCTTTCCTGCAAGTTCTATTTCCAAAAGGCTAATAATAGTGTATATTACTAGTACTATTATTCCTGTTATAACTATTTGTCCATATGACATGTTTAATTCAAATGCATAGTCAATCCATGAAATAATTCCCATTACAGCTGCAGGTGGAACAGCTATCCATGCAGCCATGATTAACCATGATGACCAAAATCCCGCATGTTTGTTAATCCCAATTGTATTGTATACTAATTCTGCGCCTGTACTTGGCATCATTGCAGAAAGTTCGCAATAGACAAATGCTATTGGCAACACAAACAATGTCATAAGACCAAATGATAAAAATGTAGCTGGTCCTGCGTTTGTAAGAAATACTCCGTCCCAGTATCCAAGAAAAGTTAATATAGCTCCTGTAGCTAGTGCATAAACATAGAGTAAACTTAAACTTCTTTTTAAAACATTTGTATTATCTAATTTTGAATTTGATGATGACATTATTTATTCCCCCTATAAATTAAGTTTTTCATTAAAATACTCATTTACTCCGAGAAATTATTTGCAAAATCTTTCTATTTTGTGTATAATTCATACATAATGCCTCCTGTTATTTAAATACTAGGTTCAGTTGTTTCCTGCAAGAATTACCTGATACCTTTTACTTTAACAGGTGGTATTTCCTTATGTACTATTTATTTTTTATATACAGCTCGCTCTCCACCTATCAATTTTGGCCTTGTGTAAGCACTAGTTAAATGAGCTTCTCCAATTTGTTTGTGAGATAATCTTACAGGTATTGCTACTTCCTTTAAATGCATACCAATAAAAGTATCACCAATATCTAGTCCTGCATGGCCTTTGATTGATTCAACAACTACAGGATTTTTAAATGTAGACATTGCAATTTCACCCATTGATCCTCCAGCTTTAGATTTAGGATAAACTGATACTTTTTCAAGATTATATTGGTTAGCACAGTTTTCTTCTATAACTAATGCCCTATTTAAATGTTCACAGCATTGTATTGCTAAAAATAATTTGTTTTCTTCTATTACAGGTAAAATTCCTTTCATTAAAGCTGTTGCAACCTTAATATTAGAATCTGTGCCGATTCTCTTACCAACAACTTCACTTGTACTGCATCCAATTATAATAATGTTTCCTGGCTTTAGGTGAGCCATATTTATAAGTTCCTTTAGTGATTCGTTGACTGCCCTAGTTATTAAATCATAGTCACCCATAGAATTCTCCTCTCATATATTTGACTAATTGGAGTCTGCAGGCTTGATAAAGCATTGTAATTGATTTGTCACTAAGCTTTTGCTTTATACATGATAAAATCTTCATATCCCACAACAACTCTATAATATCCTTCAAGCATATTGTTTGTCTCATTGTTACCTGTATCAATTAACATGGGACTTCCGAAAATAGTATTTAATTTATTTCTTGATGCAACAACTATGACATTATCTTTCTGAATTTGATTTATCACAGCTGGGCTTAATTGTTGGTTTCCACGGCCGAAGATATATCCTTGTCCCCCAATAATTGTGACAATTATCTTTGCTTTCTTGCCATCTATTATTTTCAATAGTTCTTTTTCTGTTACATCCTTTGCGATGAGTTGCTTTTTATATACTACATCTACACCAAGTAATGTATTATTTAATCCGAGACGCTCCATTATTGAACGAGTGGTAGTACCAGGTCCAATTATGTATATATAGTCATCTAGCATTGTATTTATAATATAATTTGCCATACTAGTTAATGCAGCTTTTTCACCAGCAACCCCACCTGATTTTCTTTTTTGAACAAATTTTTTCTCGAATGGAGCTTTAAGATAGCCATATAATCTTGCTACAACTCTTTCATCACGAAAAGCATCTTCATCAATATCCATGACTTCAACTTCTCTAAGTTCGACTACTTTATCTTGCAGAAAAAGCTTTGCTAACTCACCTGCTCTTTTAGGGTTTTGCCCATAAACAGCAGAATGAATCTTAACACCTGCTGGAATACCAAGTACTGGGATACTCACATTTACTGCATCATAAATATTTCGTGCTGTTCCATCACCGCCTGCAAATAGTATTAAATCTACACCCAATTTCTTCATATCCAGGGCGGCATTTTGAGTATCTTGTGGAGTTGTATTGTTTTGATCTATCAATCCTATAACTGTTGGGTTAAATCCACAATTTCTGGTAACGTTTTCTCCCATCTCACCTGGATAAGTTATTATTTCTATTTGATCTTTTAAAGAAGATAGCTCTTCTAAAGCTTGCTTAGTTCTATTTGATGCTTGTGGTACTGCTCCAAGTTCTCTTGCCTTCATAAGTATTTCTAATCCATCACTTCCTTTAAGACCTACGCTACCTCCCATTCCAGCAACAGGATTTACAATTAATCCTAGTTTTTTCATCGAGAAACTCACCACCTTCTGCAATACTTTTATAATTGTCAGTTGACTTAAATATTTATTTAAGTCAACTGACTTCATATTAGACTATAATTTAATTATCTATGCTTTTTTGTATAAGCTGCCCAAGTAGTTGCCCATTTTTCAGGATCATCTAATGATTCTACATCATTACGTTGGTGTGAGGCTGAATTGTGTGGTGCAGTCTTTATAATTTCAGGATTTGAATAAGCTTCATCTGAAATCCTTTGAAGAACAGCTACATATTCATCTATATCATCTTTAGAATATGTTTCACATGGTTCTAGTGTCATTGGCTCAGGAATTATCCAAGGATGGTGACTTGACCAGAAGCTAGGAACTCCATAATCAACAATTCTTTGGTTAAAATCATCTGAACCAATACCAGTTTCTTCTTGCATTTTCTTAAAGCTGTAACGAATTTGTTCTTGTCTTGTAATGCCATTATTTTGGAATGCACTAGAAATACCACGAATTTGAAGTGCCTTTTTCTCCATGTAATTGTTATTAATTACAGATATATCTGCACATTCACGTAAGCCTTCTGCTCCTAGTGCCATAGTCCAAGCATAAGCTCTTAATATAACACCTGCTACTCCCATGAAATCTCTAACTTTTCCTATTGAATGCTCATCTCCACCGTCTAAATAGTATTTTGAACCATCATATTTTACGAGTGGAACTGGTAAGTATTTAGCTAATTTCTTTGTAGCTCCTAGTGCTCCACAAGCTGGCCCAGAACATCCATGAGGAGCTCCAAATGTCTTATGCACATTAAAATGACACATATCAAATCCTGCTTCTTTTGCTCTTGCTACTCCCAAGAAGGCGTTTGCATTTGCTTGGTCATAGAAGCATAATGCACCTGCTCCGTGAACAAGCTTAACAAATTCATCAACCTTCGGATTAAATATACCAATATCCTCAGGATTAGTCATAAAGATTGCAGCTGTTCTTTCTGATAACGCAGCTTTTAATGCTTCAATATCAGGCATACCATTTTCATCAGGATAAATAGTTATTACTTTAAAACCAGCTGTAGCTGGTGTTGCAGCATCACATGGATGTGAAAATATAGTTGTGATTATTTCATTTCTCTTATCTAATTCACCTTTTTCCTCCCAGTAAGCTCTTACAACAGAAGCTGCTGTAAACACTGCATGGCTTCCACCACCTGGTTGGAATGTAAATTGATCTAGACCTGAAACTTGTTTTACAACGTTTTCAAATTTATAGTATATTTCCAATATTCCCTGTACTGTGTCTTCGCTTTGGCTTGGATGAAGTTCAGCAAAATTTGGTTCAGCTACTAAATCTTCATTAACTCTAGGGTTGTACTTCATAGTACAAGTACCTTCACTAATATCATTGCCTATGTTAGAACCCATAGTTTCTTGTGATAATCTTAAATAATGGGATAGTACATGTTTTTGTGATAGTTCAGGTAATTTAGGTAAATTTTTTCTACGAATACCTGTTGGCAGTTTTCCTGCGACATCACCTACAGATTTAACAATTTCAGAATCTGCTTCTGGAGGAAAAATCCCACGCACATTAGGTGTTGACATTTCAAATATTATAGGTTCATTCCATCTAGCTTGTTGGAATGTTTCTCTTAATCTTACGATACCCATATAAATTCTCCTTTCAAATTATTTATAGTAAACGTCAGTTATGAATTAAGATAATATTTTTTTCAAGGCTGAAATTAATTTATCAATGTCCTCTTTTGTATGGATTTCTGTAATACAATATAAAGCACTTTGTCCTAATTCAGGGAAACTCTTTTCTAGGTTCAAGCCTCCAAATATGCCCATTTCGTTTAATTTTTCATTGATTTCATTTACAGATTTACCTGTTTGATTAAAATCAACGACAAATTCTTTGAAATTAAAACCACTGTGTGCCATTTTTATACCTTTAATCTTTGAAAGCTCTTTCATAGCATAATTTACTCTTTGCATGATGCCTTCTCCAAGCTCTTTCATACCATGAGGTCCCATAAGAGCTAAATAAACTCCTGCTGTAATGCCATATAATGCTGTAGCAGTACCAACAAAGTCTTTAGCTTTTTCTCTTGAAGCATAAGAAGTTCTTTCGTAATATACTTCACCAAAACCATATTCGCCTTCAGTTGTAGTAGTTGTAAGTCCATATAATAGGTTAGGATATTCTGCAACATATTCCTTTTCATCTCTAGATGCAATAAATCCTCCGATTCCGCCACCCCACTGCATATGAATTCCAAGTGGTTGAATTTCTCCACACACAATATCTGCGCCATATTCTGCTGGAGCTTCAAGTACACCTAAAGATGAAGGATCAACACCAACAATAACTTCTGCGTTTACATTATGAACTAGCTTTGATATTTCTGATCCTTGAGTTTCTATAACGCCTAAATAAGTTGGATTTTCGAAATAAACAGCAGCTATTTTATCACTCAATTTTGATTTTAAATCATTTAGATCTATTAAACCTGTTTCTTTGATACTTTTAACCTTTGTAACTTTTACTTCTGGTTTCAAGTAGTTTTTTACAACAGCTAATCTACCCGGACTAATATTTTCCGGTACAATAATTTCTTTTCTCCCAGTTTTTCTAGAAGCCATACGACATGATACTCCTATTGAAGTTGCCCAATCATATGTAGGAGTTCCTGAACAGTCCATGCCCACTAATTCTCCAATCATACTTGCAAATTCAAATAATGCTTGGAATTTACCATGGTCAGAATATGCATCACCTACATATGCTGTTAAAAATTCGTCTCTAGATGCAATAGTGTCGCAAACAGAAGGTACATAATGTTGCCAAGTGCCTCCACCTAGAAAAGATATATTATCCTTGCAATTGCTATTTTTAGCCAATATACCTTCTACATGTTTCCTTAAGGCATATTCAGATTTAATTGGTTTAGGCAAATCCATCTGGCCTTTAAATCGCAGATGATTTGGTATTTCTTTGAAAATATCTTCTACACTAGTCATACCTAATTCGTCTAACATTTGTTTTTTAACATCTGGTTGAGAATTTGCAATATAAGGATGTGAAAATTTGTTACTCATAGTTTACCTCCTCCTTAATTTTCTTGTAATTGTTTTAATAAGACACAAGTCTTTCTAAATGGCTATATTACTACAATCTACCCTCCTTTAGCTATGAATTTTGTATCATATGCCATAATAAATTGCATATATCATGCCTAATTATTCTTAAGGAAAATTATCTTTGATAAATTTCATCTATTTTTCGAAAATATAAAGAAAACGATTTCTTAAAATCCTAGTAAAAGCCAGTTCATATCTATGATAGAAAATTCACAAAAAAAACTTTAAAATATAAATAATAATATTTTTTGCTTAAGTTTTGAAAGTATTGACTAAAATAATATACATATTCATCTGTTTAATGGTTCATTATTTTTCGAATCAGCTATTGTATTTTTATTGCTGTATGCTATAATTCACTTAAACGGTGTATTATATGCAATTTTCATTATTGAATCAGAAGGAGGATATTTATGAACCAATATGGCATATTCTGTAGTTCTGAAATGCAAAAAGTTTATGAACTATCAAAGAAGTTTGCTTCTTTTCCTACAACTGTTTTAATAGAGGGTGAAACAGGAGTTGGTAAAGAAGTCATTGCTAACCTCATTCATAATAGTAGTCCTCGCGCTAATATGCCATTCTTAAAAGTTAATTGTGGCGCAATTCCCGAGTCACTTCTTGATTCTGAGCTTTTTGGCTATGAGCGTGGAGCCTTCACAGGAGCTAATAGTAGAGGCAGTGTAGGCTTATTTGAATCAGCAGATAGAGGCTCTTTGCTACTAGATGAAATTGGTGAACTCTCTCCATTATTACAGGTTAAACTTTTGAGAGTTTTGCAAGAACGTGAAGTAAGGAAGATAGGAAGTAGTTGGTCAAAGCCTATTGATGTAAGAATAATTACATGTACAAACAAAAACTTATGGGATGCTGTCAAATGCGATACTTTTAGGATGGATTTATTCTATAGATTGAGTATAGCAACAGTATCAATTCCCCCATTGCGTCAGAGAAAAGATGATATATTGCCTTTGTTGGAACATTTTTTGCAAGAGTTTAATGAATTATATGGTATGGAAAAATCATTTGATGAAAGTTCATTAAATGTAATTCTCAATCATAAGTTTCCCGGCAACGTTAGAGAACTTAGAAATATTGTGGAAGTATCATATATTACTGCAGAAAAAGATATAATTACTGTTGATGATTTGCCCAAATACCTTGTTGAAGCATTAAATTCATCTTTGAAATTTATTGATTGTGATGTAAGTGAAAATATGCCTTCTTTGCCAAAATTGGTGGAATCATTCGAAAAAGAAATTATATCTAATGCCTTACAGTCAGCTAGCAGCATACGACGTGCTGCTTCTATGCTTGGAATTAGCAATGCGACATTACTACGTAGGATTAAGCTTTATAATCTCGAGGAATTAGCCTACAGTAATAGTTAATGTAATATATTGGTTAATTCTAATATTTTAAATGGAGGGAGGAATTTACATGACCACTAATTATAACAAAGATCAAATATCTCAGTTAATCCATAATAATAATATTAAAACAATTATAGTTTGTGTTAATGATATGTCTAATATTAATCGTTCTAGGTTTGTTTCTATTGAACATTTTATGTCACATGTGATTGATTCTGGTCTAGGTTTATCATCTGCTGCATTTTCTTTTGATACAAAAGGAGAATTAAACGATAAAGTTGGATATGGCTATAGAGGCGGATTTCCAAGTTGGCTTATTAAACCTGATATGTCTACATTCTGTATAATTCCCTATCACCCTAATACAGCAAGGGTTATTGCAGATGTTTATGATCCATCTAGTAAACTTATAGAATTTGCACCACGAAATGTATTAAAAAAGGTAATAGAATTATATGAGAGAGAAGGTATCAAGGTAAAAGGAGCTTTCGAATATGAATTTTTTATATTCAGAAGTAATACAACTGATGGTCTCAATCCGATTTCGAATAGTAAACAATGCTTCTCAGAGGTGCATCAGAAAGAAATTATTGATATTATCGAAGAAATTATGTACAATCTATCTGCCATAGGCGCAGGTCCTGAAATAGCAAATACCGAATATGCTTCAGGACAGTTCGAGATAACAAATTCTCCTTTTTGGGGCGTTGAGATAGCTGATATGGCGTATTATTATAGAACAAGTATAAAAGAAATAGTTCAACAAAAAGATTTAATTGCTTCTTTCATGGCAAAACCAAAGGCTAATCAATGTGGTAGCGGCGCTCACCTACACATATCTCTATATGATAATGAAGGAAACAATCTTTTTGCGGATGATAATGCAGCAGATGGCCTATCAGAAACATGTCACAATTTCATTGGTGGACAAGTCAAGCATGCAAATAGTATGTGTTGCCTAGTTAATCCTACAGTAAATAGTTATAAAAGGTTTGAAGATTATAGATTTGCTCCTACTACAATATCGTGGGGGTATGAACATAGAGGGGCTATGATACGAGTACCTTATAGTAGAAACCAAAATACAAGAATTGAAAATAAACTACCTGGCTCTGATACAGATCCTTATATTACACTAGCTGCAATTTTAGCAGCAGGATTGGATGGTATAAAAAACAAAATAAAGCCTCCTGAACCTTGTAATGGGAATACTACTTATGAAGACATTTATCATAGACTCCCTAACACATTAATAGCTGCATTAAATGAACTAAAAGAAGATACTTTCTTTAAATCTATTTTAGGAGAAGAATTTATTAATAAATATATTCTCCTTAGAGAATGTGAATGGAATAGATACATGAGTCATATTAGTGATTGGGAATTATCTGAATATTTAAATCTAATTTAGTTATAATATACAATTACAATATTTGTTGCACGAAATTCTGCTGATGTGCAACATTTCATTGACTATATTAATCTATTATACAGTGACAAATGTTGTTTTAAAAGGATATTAAGAATGAGATTTGAGAAAAAAGAATAGCAAAAAATTCTGACAAAATTTAAATATTCAAGGAGGATTTTTTTGAACGAAAGACTAAGTTTTCAGCAAAACTTGCTGATAGGCTCATTGTTATTTGGATTATTTTTTGGCGCTGGCAACTTGATTTTTCCAGTACAAATGGGACAAGCAGCTGGAAGTCATATGGTACTAGCCACTATTGGATTTTAATTACAGGTGTAGGATTGCCTATATTGGGAATTGTCGCTTCAGCACTCTCAGAGAGTGAAAACTTACTTGATATGGGAAGGCCAGTTAGTTCAGGATATGCAATTCTATTTACTTGTTTATTATATTTAACGATTGGTCCATTATTTGCTATTCCGCGTACTGCAACGGTTGCATTTGAAGTAGGAATGCGTTCTTTTATTAAAGAAGAACATTTAAAATTGGGATTGTTTATTTTTTCATTCATCTTTTTTGCTTTAACTCTTTATTTTTCACTGCGACCAGGACGGATCTTAGACTTGGTAGGTAAATATCTTACTCCTGTTTTCTTAGTACTTTTATCTATTTTATTAATTGCAACAGATGATAATATGTTAGTCAATCGGAGAAGTATCCTGTTGTTTTATAAATTCGTGACATGCTTTGAGTAATATCTAATAAAAGATATATAAAATAAATATAAGGGAGGTATAAAGGTGCTGTTTATAAAGAAGTACTTTTATACCTCTTTTTCATACATGACAAAACATAAGCCTATCTTATATAATAGTATAAATAACGAACTCTAAAAGCAAATAAATTAATGTCGTTATCCATGAAGATAGTTAACTTAAAGTTTTTGTAAGAAGGGTAAGAGTAAAATGAAAAGAATAAATGAAATTTTTAGTGATTATGAAGCAAGGGGTAACATAAATACGGCCATTGTAGAAGCGGTAGTCTTAAGAAAAAAAACTAAAACCATGGAAATGAAAATCAGCTCTGATAAATATATTGAAATAAGAGAATTTGAACGTTTTAATAAATTTATAAGAGAAAGATTTGCCTTAGAAGATTCTATTGTCACTGTAAAATATGCTAAGGGAACGGATAAAAAGCCTGTAGAGAAGGAACTCAAAAATATAATATTTTCCTTGACAGATAAATATCCTGCCTTAAAAGCAGTGCTGAATAATAGTGAATATGAAGTAGTTGAAGGTACCATAAATTTCAACTTTAAAATTCCGGTATCAGGTTTATTAAAAACCATGAATTATGATAAAAAAATTCATGAGGTTATAAAAAAAATGTACGGAACATCATATAAAATAAATTTCGTAGATAAATTAAGCAGTGAAGAATTAATAAAGCTGCGAGAAGAAACACTTGCATATGAAATGCTGTTTACCCAAGAGGGAGATATTGGAACACCAAGCAATAATGTCCCCAAATTGCCGAAGGAAGCTGGAGAAAATAAACAGGCAATAAAAGCAGAAACCAATGAAAAAAAAGGTGATCCATTCTTAATATTAGGTAGAAGCTCCAAGATTAAGGAACCTATAATAAAAATTACTGATATTATAACGAATGAGGGGAAAATAGCTATAGAGGGTAAAATATCCAATATAGAAGCAAAGGAATTAAGAAGCGGGAAAACATTAATTTCCTTTGATTTATATGATGGCTCAAGCTCTATGACTTGTAAGTCATTCATCAAGCCCGGTGAAGGAGATGAGGTATTATCCAGGCTTAAAAAGGCTAAGGGTATCAGGCTTTCTGGAAATGCAGGCTATAGCAAATTTTCCAGGGAAGTTGAGATTATTGCCAATACTATAGTAGAAACAGAAGGAATGAAGAAGGCTAAGAGACAGGATAAGGCAAAGGTTAAGAGGGTAGAGCTGCACATGCATACACAAATGAGTCAGATGGATGCTATGACCAGTGCTACTGATTTGATTAAAAGAGCCATGAGCTGGGGTATGAAATCCATTGCCATAACGGATCATGGAGTAGTACAAGCCTTTCCTGAGGCCCATAAGCTTTTAGGAAGAGATAATCCTAATATGAAGGTTATATATGGAGTAGAGGCCTATTTGGCACCAGACAAAAAGCCCTCTGTAACAAACCCCAAGGGGCAAAGTATTGATACCACCTATTGTGTACTGGATTTGGAAACTACAGGTTTTTCACCAGTTACTGAAAAAATAACTGAAATAGGAATCATGAAACTTAAAGATGGAAAGGTAATAGATGAATTCAGCTGCTTTGTAAATCCTGAAAAACCTATTCCACCAAGAGTTGTGGAGGTTACCAATATAACCGATGATATGGTAAGGGATGCAGAAACCATAGAGAGGATATTTCCTAAAATGCTGGATTTTATAAAGGGAAGTGTTTTAGTTGCACACAATGCTGAATTTGACATAGGATTTTTAAAACATAATGCAAGGGCACTAGGCTATGATTTCGATTTTACATACCTAGACACCTTGTCCTTAGCACAAGAATTATTTTTTAATTTTAAAACCTATAAATTAGGAAGAATTGCTAAAAACCTTGGCATTAAGGTTGAGGTTGCTCATAGAGCCTTAGATGACGTGGGTACAACTGTTAAGGTGTTTAATATAATGCTTGAAAAGCTAAAGGAAAGAGGAGCGGAATCTCTTGAGGATATAGATAAATATGGTTCTGATGAGGAGGCTAAGAAGGAGGAATATAAAAAGCTTAAAACCTATCATGCAATAATATTTGCAAAGGATTATGTAGGTTTAAAGAATTTATATAAACTAGTATCTTATTCTCATTTAGACTATTTTTATAAAAAACCCCGTATATTAAAGAGTATGTATAAAAAATATTCCGAGGGCTTAATTCTTGGAAGTGCCTGCAGTGAAGGCGAGCTATATCAGGCAATACTCCTAGGAAAATCCGATGAGGAAATTGAATCAATTGCAGAGGAGTACGATTATTTAGAAATACAGCCTCTAGCAAATAATGATTATTTAGTAAGGACAGAGCAGGTACCTAATAGAGAATATCTAAAGGAAATCAATAGAATAATTGTAGCCCTGGGAGAAAAATTAAATAAGCCTGTAGTAGCCACGGGAGATGTTCACTTTATGGATCCTGAGGATGAGATATACAGGCGTATCTTGGAAGCAGGGCAGGGTTTTAAGGATGCAGATAATCAAGCACCTTTATATTTAAGAACCACCGAGGAGATGCTTGAGGAATTCTCTTATTTAGGAGAGGAAAAGGCCTATGAGGTGGTGGTTACAAATACCAATAAGATATCAGATATGTGTCAGCAGATTAGTCCTATTTCACCAGAAAAATGTCCACCCCACATAGATGGCTGTGAGCAGACAATTAAGGATATTGCTTATGGGAAGGCACATGAGCTATACGGAGATCCATTGCCAGAAATTGTTCAGTTAAGACTTGATAAGGAACTGGATTCTATAATAAAAAATGGCTTCTCCGTAATGTACATTATCGCTCAAAAGCTGGTATGGAAATCAAATGAGGATGGCTATCTGGTAGGCTCTAGAGGCTCAGTAGGCTCCTCCTTTGTTGCAAATATGACCGGTATAACAGAAGTTAATTCTCTGCCACCTCATTACAGGTGTCCTAAGTGCAAGTATTCGGACTTTGGGGATTATGGCGTTAAAAACGGCTTTGATTTACCAGATAAGCTGTGTCCGGTTTGTGGGGAAAAGTTGGCTAAGGATGGTATAGACATACCCTTTGAAACTTTTTTAGGATTCAATGGTGATAAGGAGCCGGATATAGATTTAAACTTTTCAGGAGAATATCAGGCGAAGGCCCATAGATATACAGAGGTTATCTTTGGAAAGGGCACAACCTTTAAGGCTGGAACTATAGGTACTATAGCAGAAAAAACAGCCTTCGGCTATGTGAAAAAGTATTTTGAGGAAAAAAATCTTATAGTAAACAAGGCAGAAATCACTAGAATTTCAGCAGGCTGTACAGGTATAAAAAGAACTACAGGGCAGCATCCAGGAGGAATTATAGTAGTGCCAAAGGGCAGGGAAATCTTTGAATTTTGCCCCGTACAGCACCCTGCTGATGATTCAAATTCAGACATTATAACAACACATTTTGACTATCACTCCATTGACCAGAATTTGTTGAAGTTGGATATACTGGGCCACGATGACCCGACAGTCATAAGGATGCTGCAGGATATAACTGGAGTGGATCCTCAAAAGATACCTATGGATGACAAGGAGACCATGTCCATATTTTCATCCACGGAAGCCCTTGGAGTAAAACCTGAACAGATTAATTCCAAGGTAGGAACCTTTGGCATTCCTGAGTTTGGCACTAAGTTTGTAAGAGGAATGCTTTTGGATACAATGCCCACATCCTTCGCAGATTTAATATGTATTTCAGGACTTTCCCATGGTACCGATGTGTGGCTGGGAAATGCTAAGGACTTAATAGATGCGGGAACAGTTACATTAAGTGAGGCAGTATGTACCAGAGATGATATAATGATTTATCTTATTAAAAAGGGTCTGCCTCCAAATACTGCGTTTAAAATCATGGAATTGGTACGTAAAGGAAAGGCTCTAAAGGATCCTGAAAAATGGGGGGAATATGAGGCTTTAATGAGGAAACATGAGGTGCCTGAGTGGTACATAGATTCTTGTAGAAAGATAAAATACATGTTCCCTAAAGCCCATGCTGCAGCCTACGTAATGATGGCCTTCAGAATAGCTTGGTTTAAGGTTCATATACCTAAGGCCTATTACGCAGCATATTTTACTATTAGAGCAAAGGCCTTTGACAGCGAGTTTATGATATTTGGAAAAGAAAAGGTTAAAGAAAAGATGAATGAAATTCAAATGATGGGCAATCAAGTTACCCCTAAGGATAATGATATGTACAATGACTTGGAATTGGTTCTGGAAATGTACGAGAGGGGAATTAAATTCCTGCCTATTGATTTATATAAGTCTCATGCTACCAAATTCCTAGTAGAGGAGGGTGGCTTAAGGCCACCTATAAATAGTATATCCGGCATGGGAACCATTGCAGCAGAAGGTATATTTAGTGCAGCCCAAGAAAAACCCTTCAGCTCCATAGAGGATGTAAGGAAACGTGCCAAGATCGGAAATTCCGGCATAGATTTACTTAAGAAGTTTGGCTGCTTAAAAGGTCTTCCAGAAAGTAATCAAATAAGTTTTTTTGATGCAATCTAATGAGATTTCTATAGGACAAGGGGACGTTTCGAGACCACTGAAAAAATGGTTTCAAAAACTCCCTTTTCCTTACCCTTGTCCTTTTAATTTATTTATCTAGTGATGGAGGTTGAAATATGGAATATATACCTATGGTTTTAATAATTATTATGTTCACTATTTTTAATGTGAATATTAATGTATTACAACGCAATCAAAAACGGATAGAATCAAAATTAAATATAATTATAGAGCATTTTGGACTATCTGAACTATCTGAAGAACATATAAGCGATGAATTAAAAGATGAATTAATAAGACTTGTTGAGGAAAACCAAAAAATCAAGGCAATAAAAAAGTTGAGAGAGGCTACAGGAATGGGGCTAAAAGAAGCAAAGGATTATGTTGATAGTCTATAATAGACACAAGGCGATTTTTAAAAGTCGCCTTGTGTAAGAACCTGGGAACCCTATACGTAAATCCACTTGTATATACTGGTGGCATAACAAATGTATTCAATCTAGATAATATCACTGAAGAAATTGACTATGCCTGGTATAAAGACAGACAAAACTCAGATAAACCTTATGAAGCTAATTCAGAAGCAGATATGAGCAAGCCCGGGGCTTATTCATGGGTCAAGGCTCCAAGATACAATAATCTGCCTTTTGAAACAGGCCCATTGGCAAGGCAGTGGCTTTCTGGTGAATATAGAAATGGAATATCAACCATGGACAGGACCATTGCCAGAGTTTTAGAAGCTAGGAAGATAGCATTAGTTATGAATACACTACTTGAGAATCTTATTCCCGGTGTATCAGTACAAAAGGAGTATTCTATTCCAGAAACAGCTATTGGAAAAGGTTTGATTGATACTACGAGAGGTGCTCTAGGACACTGGTTGAAAATTAAGAATCAGGTTATTTCCTTTTACCAGATCATCACTCCATCTGCTTGGAACCTTTCAACTCGAAGCAGTAATGATATGAAAGGAACTGCTGAGCAAGCACTTATCGGCACACCTGTAAAAGATATTAATAATCCTGTAGAACTAGGCAGAGTCATTCGGTCTTTTGACCCTTGTATCTCTTGTGCAACCCACGTCTACGTTGAAGGAAAGCATATTAATACTATACAGGTGGTGCCGTGAAAAAGAGGGCGTTTTTTTCCACTATTAAAACCAGCTTTTATGATGATTTGATGTTGCCATGGGAAGCTGGCTTTTTCAAGCCTTATTATAGTTTTTTGATATTAGTGTTCGTGGTGTTCTTCAGCATCTTTTTTTGTTTTATGAATCGTACCAAATGGATGCTGAGGTGGTGCATAGATAGAGTATAATTTAAGCGGTTTATTACCTGTATTGATTAAGTTGTGCCATTTACCAGCAGGTATGATGAATGCATAGTCATCATATACTTTTCTTTGAAAGTCAAGCCTATCTTTTCTATCACCCATTTTAACAAGCCCTTGGCCTTTTTCAATACGTACAAATTGATCAAGGTTTGGATGGACTTCCAGACCTATGTCTTCGCCAACATTGATGCTCATTAAGGTAAGCTGTAGATGAGATCCTGTCCATAAAGCAATACGAAAATTATTGTTTTGCTTAGCAGCCTCTTCAATGTTAACTACAAATGGATTTGGTCCATAATCCTTTAATATAATTGGGGTTCCAGTATGGGGCTGACAAGTATAGGGAACATATTGTTTAGGAATCATACTCCATAAACCTGAGTTATACATTAGCATATTGGTATAGTAAGGGCATTGATACATTTTATTATAGTAATACATATTGTTAGCGTTATACATTTTGCTCCTTCCTTTCATAGTTTTATAGTATTATCGTATGTTTATTTTAAGAAGATGTGATTTAATTTACTAGAATAGGTAAATATATGGTCATTTATGATTTTCTTTTTTTATCCTAATATCTTTCATTATTATTGGGTATTATATCCAATAATAATAATAGACAAGGATAGTGATATTATGAATAGATTAGCTAACGAAAAATCTCCATACTTATTGCAACATAAAAACAATCCTGTAAATTGGTATCCATGGGGAGATGAAGCTTTTGAAAAAGCAAAAGCGGAAGACAAACCTATATTTTTATCCATAGGATATTCGACTTGCCATTGGTGCCACGTTATGGAGCGTGAATCTTTTGAAGACAAAGAAGTTGCAGAGGTATTAAATCAAAATTATATAGCTATAAAGGTTGATAGAGAAGAAAGACCAGATATTGACAGCATCTATATGACTTTTTGTCAGGCCCTAACTGGACAGGGAGGATGGCCTTTGACCATATTTATGACTCCAGATAAAAAACCATTTTATGCAGGTACATATTTTCCTAAGAAAAGCAAATATGGCAGACCTGGCTTAATAGAGATGCTTGAAAGAATATCTAAGGCATGGAAAAATAACAGGGAGGAATTTATTAAGTCTAGTGAAGATATCCAAGAAGCAGTAGAAAAATCCTATCTTACACATTCAAAAGATATATTAGATAAAAAAATAACAGATAAAGCATTTAAGAATTTTTCCTATTTATTTGATTCAATATACGGTGGATTTAGAGATGCGCCTAAATTCCCTACACCTCATAATCTATTATTTTTACTGCGATACTGGAAGTCTACAGGAAATGATGATGCTTTATATATAGTAGAGAAGACATTAGAATCAATGTATAAAGGTGGAATATTTGATCATATAGGATTTGGATTTGCTAGGTATTCAGTAGACGAAAAATGGCTTGTTCCTCATTTCGAAAAGATGCTATATGATAATGCCTTATTAGCCATTGCATATACAGAGGCTTATCAAGCTACAGGCAAAGAAATTTACAAAGAAATATCTGAGAAAATCTTTACCTATGTATTAAGGGATATGACTTCAAATGAGGGAGGCTTTTATTCTGCTGAAGATGCAGATTCAGAGGGAGAAGAAGGAAAGTTCTATATCTGGGAAGTAAAAGAAATCGAAAAGATACTAGGAGAAAATGATAGTAGGATTTTCTGTGACAACTATAATATTGTTCCAATAGGGAATTTTGAAGGTAAAAATATTCCGAATTTAATAGGCAAGGATTTACTAGAAATTGAAAATAACATGGACTTGAAAAATGAACTAGACAAAATGAGAATGAAGCTTTTTAAATATAGGGAAGAAAGAGTTCACCCACACAAAGATGACAAGATATTAACATCATGGAACGGACTGATGATTGCAGCATTATCTTATGCTGGTAGAGTGTTTGGCAATATAGGGTATATAGATGCAGCTAAAAAGAGCGTGAGCTTCATTTTTGATAAGCTAATAACTCAAGAAGAGAGACTATTAGCAAGATACCGTGATGGTGAGTCAGCTTATCCAGCATATTTAGATGATTATGCCTTTTTAGTATGGGGGCTTATAGAACTATATCAGGCTACATTTGAAGTTCAATATTTAAAGAAAGCCATAGACTTAAATAGTGATATGATAAGTTTATTTTGGGACGAAAACAATGGTGGCTTGTATCTATATGGAAAGGATAGTGAAAAGCTGATTGTTAGACCTAAAGAAGTATACGATGGAGCCATACCTTCAGGTAATTCAGTAGCAGCATTAAATATGCTCAGACTTTCAAAGATAACTGGAAATGAAGAATTAGAGAATAGGGCAAATCAAATTTTCAATACCTTTGGCGGTAATGTAAGGGAAAATCCAAATTCCTATTCATTTTTAATGATGGCATTTTTGTATGCTAATACAGCTACAAAAGAAATAGTGATTTCAGGTAGAAAAGAAGATGAAGGAACTCAGTCCATGCTATCTAAATATAACAAACACTTTTTACCTTTTTCATCTATTGTACTTAATGAAGGAAATGAAGAATTATTTAAGATAGCTCCATTTATACAAAACCAGCAAATGATAGGCAATAAGGCGACTGCATATATATGTGAGAACTTTGCTTGTCATGAGCCTACTAATGATATAGAAAAAATTTTAGGATGATAATGTGATGTAGTTCTTTGTACCCTCCGAAGATATTATAAACAGTTAGATTTCTGAGAACGAATATATAAAAACCTAAACAGAGGTTTTAAAACCTTTGTTTAGGTTTACAACTAATTAATATTCTTCACAACCGCAGTCATCATCGTCCTTTTTACAGCTTGGTGGCATAGGCATATGCTCTGGATGGAAGAAGAATACTTTTATAACAAAATCCTTACAAGAATCTACTCCAAATAAAAACTGTCCACATTCATCAGTAAATGCAAATGTTATAGGTTTTAATTTACACTTGCTCTCTCTTTCAAATAGTTTGACTACTGCACCTTTTACTGGGCAGCCATCAGGAAACTTTACAACTCCATGTATTGCTGCTCTTTTTTCTTCTTCTAAAAAGATAACAATATCCCTTTCCTCATTTGGCTTTAATTTTCCTTTTCCCGCCAATTCAATTCTTTTTAATTTCCAACCCATGAAAACACCTCCTTATAGTTTATGTATTAGTATAGTCAACAATAATGTCTAATTCATAAAAATCATCATTTAATGGACTAATCGCTTCATTTGGTTTGATTTGAGATACATTTCCTTTGAAATCTGTTAAAGTAATATTAAAAATACTTGCTTCTATTTCAGATTTAGTTCTTGATTTACCTATGTTTTCTGTAAGTGAATCATTCTCTGTTGGATAAGAAAATTTAACAGGCTTAGTGATTTTATATTTTGATATACCTTTTTGCTTTAAATACTCCTCTATAAGATGTAAAAATTCGGCATTACGAGAAACATAGTATTCTATGATGGCTTTTGCTATACTTTCATCGCAGTATTTAAACATCTTATGGACTCTTATTACTGGAATATTGTCTTTTGTTCCATTTGATAAAACTGTATATTTATTGTTAGTATAAACAAGCTTAATATTAAGGCTGGAACATAAAAATTTTAAATAATCCTTCAAGTTATTCTTACCCCCTTATCTCTGATAATATAACATACAAATAAGTTAATTGTGTGACACAAAGTATTAACAAATGTAGATGTGCAAGAACTTGTTTGTTATGATTTTATAAACAATAGTGAAAAGTTGTCAGAAATGTTGTACAATTAATGTAATATATAAGTATTTTTAATTATGAATTTGGCGACATAATCTATCAAATAGGAGTTTGTGTTATAACGTAGTATATGTCGCTACATTAGGAAAAAAGATGATATAAAATTACAAACCATGTTTTTCATGTATTATAAGAGGTATGTACTAGAAAGCTTTTTTATTAATATCATAATTTAGGGGGACAAAAGATGAATATTGACATGAAGTATGTAATAGACACTATGATTAAGTACTTAAATATACCAAGCCCATCAGGCAAGACAACTGAAGCTTTAGATGAAGTAAGAAGACAGTTTGAGGATATGGGCATAAAAACATTTAGAACAAATAAAGGAGCAGTAATAGCAACTATTGAAGGAGAAAATACTAAAGAGCATAAGACCATATCAGCCCATATAGATACTATTGGAGTAATGATAAAGGGAATAAAACCTAATGGAAGATTAAAAATTGTTAGAGTTGCAGGAGGTACATGGACAACCCTAGAAGGTGCAAATGTTTTTGTAGAAACAAGACATGGAAATAAGTACAGAGGAACCATATTACCGGTCTACGCATCAACGCATATATACCCAACTGCCGCAAGAGAGACATTAAGAAACGAAGAAAATATGGAAATTAGACTAGATGAGAGAGTAAAGACTAAAGAAGATGTTATGAAATTAGGAATAAATCCAGGCGATTATGCACATGTAGATCCTTTAACAGAAATAACTGACAATGGTTTTATAAAGTCAAGATACATAGATGATAAATTAGCTGTAGGGATGATTTTTGGAATCTGCAAATACCTAAAGGATAATAATATAAAGCCAAAATACACAATAAACTTTTTTATAAGTAACTATGAAGAAGTTGGCCATGGAGTCTCAGCAGTACCAGAAAGCACAACTGAATTTGTAGCCATAGATATAGGCCCTGTAGGAGGCGAACAAGAATCAGACGAATTCAGTGTGACTATTGCAGCCAAGGATAAGTCAACACCATATGACTATGACCTTAGAAGTAAACTTGTTGAAATATCAGAAAGAAACAATATAGATTATAAAGTTGATGTATATATTAGCTATGGTTCAGATGCCAGCCAAGCTATCAGACAGGGATTTGATTTTAAATTTGCATGTATAGGACCAGGAGTTGATGCTACTCATCACTATGAAAGAACACATATAAAAGCTGTGGAAAACACAATGAAGCTTTTAATTAACTACACTTTAGCAGAATAATCCACATAGAGAATGTACTAACAGAACCACTTAAATATATTGACAAGTGGTTCTTTTTTGTGGAAGATATAATCTTAAGTATAATTAATGTTAGTAGAGGTTATTGCTAATATGAGGAGTGAGTAAATGAGTACTAAATACGGCGGATATATGGGAAAGGTATTAAAGATAGATTTGTCTAACAGAGAAACTAGCCAGTATCCATGGTCAGACAAGGATAGGGAGTTGTTCTTAGGTGGCAAAATCATGGCTGCAAAAATCATATATGACAATGTAAAAAAAGGCACAGAAAGCTTCTCTAAGGACAATTACCTAGTCGTATCAACAGGCCCTTTAACAGGTACGGGTGCACCTGCTTCAAGCAGATTTAATATATCTACCTTATCACCTTTAACAGGACTTTTGACATCTTCTAATTGTGGAGGAGGCTTTGGACTATATTTAAAAAAAGCTGGATATGATGCACTTGTAATTACAGGAAAGTCCGAGACACCCATATGGATTGAAATAACGGAAGAAGAAGTTAAATTCCATGATGCTGCTGACCTATGGGGTAAAACTATATCAGAGGCCCAAGAACTCTTAGGTAAAAACAGAGGCAAGATAGTCATTGGACCAGCTGGAGAAAATCTTGTAAGATATGCTGGAATATTTAGTGAAGAAAGAGCAGCAGGCAGGGGCGGAACAGGGGCAGTAATGGGAAGCAAAAACCTTAAGGCAATAGTAGCATATGGGAATAAAAGACCAGTAATAAATGCTCCAGAAAAGACAAAAGAAATATATAAAAGCTGGGTAAGCATGCTAAGAAACCATCCTTTGACTGGAGAGCAATTGCCTAAATTAGGGACTGCTGGGTTAATTAGCTTAATGCATAATAGAAAGATTTTAGCTACAAGAAATTTTAAACATGGTCAATATAAAGACTTTGAAATGATATCGGGAGAAGTATTAGCTGAAAAGCATTTAGTGAAAAATAAGGGATGCATTACCTGCCCTATACAATGTGGCAGACAGGTAGAAATAGAAGGGAAAAAGATAAAAGGACCAGAACTTGAGACCTTAGTACTGCTGGGTTCTAATATTGAAAATAATGATTTAGAAAAGATTTTGAAATGGAATTATGAGCTTGACGAATTAGGAATGGATACTATTAGCACCGCAGGAACAATAGCCTTTGCAATGGAGCTCAATGAAAAAGGCCTTTGGGACAATGGACTGGAGTTTGGGAAGATAGAAGGACTTTCAAAAATATTCGAAGATATTGCCTATAGAAGAGGTATTGGGGATTTACTTGCTCAGGGCTCCAGATATTTATCAGAGAAATTTGGCGGGTCAGAGTTTGCTATTCATGTAAAAGGAATGGAACTGGCAGCATATGAGCCTAGATCAGCAGTAGGACAAGGCCTTGGATATGCTGTTGCCAATAGAGGTGGGTGCCATCTTAATGCAGGGTATATGGTTTTATTCGAAGGATTGGGACTGTCTATAGATCCATACTCAGAAAAAGGAAAGGCAGAGCTATCCATACTGTCACAAAATATTATGGAAGCAGTTTCAGCAGGAGGAAATTGCTTATTTACTCTGTACTCAATGTTTCCAGAGTTTTTATTAAAGCGTCCAAACAGCAGAATAGCTAGAACAGCTAACAAAGCTTTAACTACGTCAATAACTGGAGGATTAGTTAATTCTATAAATAATGCAAATGAAAAGCTTCTTCCTTTTAATCTATCACTTATTCCTCATACAAAAGCATTGTCTAGTGTTACAGGTATGAATATAAGCTTAGGCAGACTTAAGACAATAGGAGAAAGAGGCTATAACTTAGAAAGAATATTTAACATAAGAATGGGATTAAATTCAAGTCAAGATAGCCTGCCAAAACGTTTAACAGATGAGCCCCAGTCTCAAAATAATAATAAATCCGTTGTGCCTTTAGAAAAATTAAAAACAAAGTACTATAAATCCAGAGGTTGGAGTGAAGATGGCATACCAACAAAGTCAACTCTAAAAAAACTTGGCTTAGAAGGAGAGAGTTAATGGAGAGAATATAGTGAGCAAAAAATTGTTTAAAACAAAACTTAATGACAATGATGAGATACATATTTTATCAGCAGCAGCTGGAGGTTAGATAAAAATAAAAAAACTGTTGACAAAAATACTTTAATGCTTTATCATGATAAAGTATAAGATTAAAAATTATAAAGGCTACGACGAGAAATAGTAGAAATATTTTTTTTTCAGAGAGTCTCCGGTTGGTGAAAGGAGATATTAAAGATATTTTGAACACATCTCTGAGCTATGCATCGAACCCTTAAAGGTAGTAGAATGTTATCGGAGCCCCTGCACCCGTTATAGTGCTAGAGTATAACGAAAGTTTGTTGTACTTGAAGAGGTTGGTATTGTGAGATATCAATGAATTGAGGTGGAACCACGTGAGTAAAACTCTCGTCCTCTAGTATTTACTAGATGACGGGAGTTTTTATTTTTAGCAATGTATAAACTATTTAAAAATCAAAAAAACTAAGGAGATGGATATTATGAAAAAAATTTTTACAAAATTAGTGGTATTGTTTAGTTTATTAATCATTGGAGTTCTTACTGCATCAGGTTGTTCTACTAATGCGTCAAATAGCGATCTAAAAAATGAAGATAGTTTTTCAAAGATTAAAGAAAGAGGTTATATAATTATGGGGCTAGATGATACTTTTGCACCTATGGGCTTCAAAGACGAAAAAGGAGAAATTGTAGGCTTTGATGTAGATTTAGCTAAAGAAGTGTTTAAGAGAGTGGGAATTGAGGTTAAGTTTCAGCCTATAGATTGGACTATGAAGGAGTCTGAGCTTGGAGCAGGTAATATTGATTTAATATGGAATGGATATTCAATAAATGATGAAAGAAAAGAGAAAGTAGCATTTTCTAAGCCTTATTTAGAAAATAAACAGATTATTATAACATTATCAGGCTCAGATATACTTAGTAAAGAGAAGCTTAAAGATAAAAATGTTGCAGCTCAAAATGGCTCAAGTGCTATAGAAGCAATGAACAAAGAACCTGATATAGTTAGCTTATTTAAAGGAGGAGAGCCAGTAGTATTCGATACTAACAACGAGGCTTTAATGGATCTAGAAGCAGGCAGAGTAGATGCATTTGTTGGAGATGAAGTATTGGCTAGGTACTATATTAAGCAAAGAGGAGCTAATAAGTATAATGTTCTTGAAGATAATTTTGGAAAAGAAGAATATGGAATAGGCATGAGAAAACAAGACAAAGAATTGGTTAAACAGGTGGATAAAGCATTGGATGATATGAGACAAGACGGAACCTATGAAAGAATATACGGTAAATGGTTTGAGTAAATCTTAGTTAAAGGAGAAGGTCGAAATGCAACATATTATTACCCTTATATATTCAATGCTTCAAGGTACTGCAGTTACTTTAGAAGTATTTTCAATAACTTTAGTATTTTCTATTATACTAGGAATTATTGTTGCCCTATGCAGATTATCAAAGATAAAATCTTTAAGTAAGGTAACTGGGCTTTACATTTGGATTATGAGAGGAACACCTTTACTCTTACAATTAATATTTGTCTTTTTCGGTCTTCCCTTAATAGGTATAGTACTTGACAGATTTCCTGCTGCAATAATAGCTTTTATACTGAACTATGGAGCATATTTCGGGGAAATATTCAGAGGTGGAATCAAGTCTATAGACATAGGACAATCTGAGGCAGCACAAGCACTAGGTTTTACCCCTAGCCAGGCATTTGTCTGGATAACTTTTCCACAAGCTATAAAAAGAACCTTAGCACCTGTTGCAAATGAAGTAATTACTTTAGTAAAGGATACATCGTTAGTCTATGTAGTAGGCTTAGGTGAACTTTTAAGAGCAGGGAAAATAGCTTCAAACAGAGATGCATCTTTAGTACCTTTAATTGTAGTAGGTATATTTTACTTAATACTAACAGGCATATTATCAAAATTATTCAAGGTTTTTGAAGAGCGATTATCATACTATCAGTAAAGAGAAGATTCTAGTTCATTATGAGAATAATATTTCATTAATTATTTACTTTATAACCAAAACTATCTATGACATTGATTTAACAAACTTTTAGGAATAAAATTATTATGAACTATAAAAACAGAACGGAGGAATACAAATGAATAAATTAAAGAATTTAGTTGTATTTGCTGTTATTGTATCAATGTTGTGGATGGTAGGATGCACTTCAAAAGAAGTTGTAAATGAAGAACCAAAAGGAGAAGAAATCAATACAGAGGAAAACCTAAACTTAAAGGTTGGAGTAATGCCAGCAGTAGACTCAGCTCCTATTTTTGTCGCAGAGAAAAATGGTTATTTCAAAGAACTAGGCTTAGACGTTGAAGTCCAAATATACATGAATGCAATGAACAGGCAGAGTGCTCTTCAAAGTGGAGAGTTAGATGGAGCTATGACAGATGTCATTGCACTAGTTAATAATGTGCAAAATGGATTTGATATAAAAGTTACAACAAGTACTGATGGTAGTTTTCCAATAATAGTTAGTAGAGATTTTGAGGAGAAAAAAGATATTAAAGTGGGAATTATGGAAGTAAGTGTAGTGAACTATCTTTCTGATGAATTTCTTGGTGAAAAATATAACTTGGAAAAGATTTTTATAAACGAGATACCTGCAAGACTAGAAATGATAAATCAAGGGCAAATAGATATGGCAGTACTACCAGAGCCTGTTGCATCTAAAGGTGAACTTATGGGTCTTGAGAAAAGAATTTATGAAAGTAAAGACGAGTTTTCTCCTGAAATCATGGTATTTACAGGAGACTCCATTAAGAATAAAGAAAAGGCTATTCAGTTATTCCATGAAGCATATAATAAAGCTGTAAAGGCTATTCAAACAGATGAAAATATAGCTAGAGATGTACTAGTTGAGAAGCTAGAGCTTAATCCAGAAGTTAAGGATAAGATTGTGTTGCCTAAATATAATATGGCAAGAATTCCAAGTAAAGAGTATATTGAAAAGATAATGAATTGGAATGAAAAAGTGCTAAATAAAAAAACAGATTTAAAATATGAGGACCTTGTCGAAGGGAAGTTTGTAAAATAATGATTGAAATAAAGGATTTACATATAAGCTACGGAGAGGAAGTAGCTCTT
Organism: Proteiniborus sp.; assembly: GCF_040308045.1. Classification (NCBI taxonomy): domain Bacteria; kingdom Bacillati; phylum Bacillota; class Clostridia; order Eubacteriales; genus Proteiniborus; species Proteiniborus sp. The sequence continues at coordinate 137,185 of NZ_JAWRHZ010000061.1, read as the reverse complement.
CAAAATGTAAATCTTCATATAGAGAAAAACACAACCTGTGCAATTATAGGGCCTTCCGGCTGTGGCAAAACAACTTTATTGTATGCTATGGCAGGCCTTATAAAGTCCAATAAAGGTGAGATATTTATAAATAATCAGAAATTAATTAATGTCCGAAAAAATACAGGAGTTATATTACAAGATTATGGCTTACTTCCTTGGAAAACAGTTTGGGACAATGTTTCATTTACGTTGTTGGCAAGAGATATTAGTAAACATAATGCAAGAAATAAAGTAGAAAATATTCTTAAAGACTTAGGAATTTACGAATATAAGAATAAATATCCAGGCGAATTAAGTGGAGGACAAAAGCAAAGAGTTGCCATTGCAAGAACTTTGGCTCTTGAGCCCGATTTACTACTTATGGATGAGCCTTCATCTGCCCTTGACGCTATGACGAAGGAGCATATACAAAATATAATTTTAAACATCTATCAACAAAAGCCTACTACATTAATTACTATAACTCATAACATAGAAGAGGCAGTTTTCTTAGGACAAAAGATTGTTATTATGGGAAAAGCTGAAATAATTCATATAATGGACAATCCTTACTTTGGTAAAGAAAATCTTCGAGAAAATATTGATTTCTATAGGTTTTGTCTAGAAGTTAGGAAGTGGATAAGTGAAGATATATAACAATTATTGGGAAAAATATTTTAAAACCATTTACGCTAGTTTTATAGTATTAATTATGTGGTATGCCTTACATGTTGCTCTGAATTCTCCAGTTATACCTTCACCTATTGAAACTATTAAGAACTTTATAATTATATTTCCCAAGATACTTGCACCACACTTACTAGTAAGCTTATGGCGTATTACAATAGCAGTATTAGTTTCTTTAATATTAGGTATCATTATTGGCGTATGGATAGGTATGAGTAAAAAGGTTGATGATTTTGCTAGTCCCATTATTTATATACTGTATCCTTTACCCAAAATAGCTTTTTTGCCAGTATTGATGATACTTTTAGGCTTAGGAGATTTACCAAAGATTATTTTAATTATAATCATTATTATATTTCAAATAATTCTTGCAGCTAGAGATGGAGTAAGAGAAATATCTAAGGAGCTATTTTTATCTGTTAAATCCTTAGATTTAACTAAGGCACAAGTATATAGACATTTAATCCTACCTGCTATATTACCCAAGATTTTTACAGCTTTAAGAATTAGCATAGGTGTTAGTATAGCTGTTCTCTTTTTTGCTGAAAATTTCGCTACCACTTATGGCATAGGATACTTTATTATGAATAGTTGGAGCATGGTTAATTATCTTGAAATGTTTAGTGGAATATTATCATTAGGTTTATTAGGTTTTTTACTGTTTAAAATCATAGATATAGGTGAAGATAAGCTTTGCAAGTGGGTCAAGGCAGGAAAGAACGATATGGCATAGTTAAAAAAGGCCACTACTATATTTTTAAAAGAAATATCAAAAAAGGAAGAATAGAAAATATCATTTTGATGATTTAGCTATATTATGTCATTCTGGACGCAGTGAAGAATCTTAGCTTTGGATTCTTCACTTACTCCTAGAATGACATAAGTTTTCCAGCTAATCAGCCTTTTTCCAGAATGAATACCTCATAAGTGAAACTGCAAGAAAAGCAAATAAAACTACAGAGCCATATTTACCTAATATATTGTTGCCAAAAGCCAGCATATCTCCTACAGTTCCTGTGCCCGCGGGAATTACTGCTAATACAGCTAGAGTTATTCCTATAAGACCTTCTCCAGCTATAAGACCTGATGAATATAAAATCCCTCCGTCTACTTTGTCCTTTAACGCTGTTTCATCTTTAGTAGTCCTTTCTAGAAGCCCCCTTAAAATTCCACCAATCATTATTGGCGTACTTAAATGAATAGGAAGATATAATCCTACTGCAAAAGGCAGTATTTGTATACGCAATAGCTCGACTACGAGCCCTATTCCTATACCGATAAATACTAGAACCCAAGGTAAGTTTCCACTCATAACTCCTTCTATAACTAACTTCATCAAGGTTGCTTGAGGAGCGGGTAACTCAGAAGAACCAAAGCCCCATGCATTATTTAATAGTATTAATACAAAACCTATGACTAAACCAGATGATACTACTCCTATTAACTCTCCATATTGTTGTTTTCTAGGAGTTGCTCCAACTATGAATCCTGTTTTTAAGTCCTGAGACATATCTCCTGCCATAGCACTGATGACACATATTACGGCGCCAACAGACAAAGTTCCAATCATTCCTTCAGCTCCTGTAAAACCAGTGGCTTTAAATGCAATACTGGTAATTAATAGAGTGGCTATAGTCATACCCGAAACAGGATTATTAGTACTACCGACTAAACCAACTAATCTAGCTGAAACTGTTGCAAAGAAGAATCCAAATACAGCAATCAAAATGCCTCCTAAAGGACCAACAGGAATTATTGGAGTAAGTCCTATTATTAGAACAATAATTATTACCCCAATAAAAGCAAGTTTTATAGACATATCTTCATCAGTTCTCATGATTCCTTGGTTTTCCAGACCTACCCTAAATCCACTTAAAGCACCTTTAAAGGCACTAAATATTAGAGGAAGGGATTTAATCAAACTAAGTATTCCACCAAAGGCTACTGCACCAGCTCCAATATATCTAATATAATTATCCCAAATATCCCAATAATCTAGCTGCCCTAATGGAACAGTTGATGGATAAATTGGTACTGTTATAAACTGTCCTAAGTGAGTTATCAATGGAATAATAACTAGCCATCCTAATACTGCACCAGCAAGCATATATGCTGCAATTTGAGGCCCCACTATAAATCCTACTCCAAGTAAGGCTGGAAGAGTATCTATACCAATAGCAGCCCCTCTATATCCTCTTATTTCCCATTCAATTTCACTAGGGAAAAGTCTTATTCCATCAGCTAAAAACTTAAACAGAGAGCCAATTCCTAGACCTGCAAATACTGTTTTAGCTTTAGCACCACCTGATTCTCCTGCAATAAGAACTTCTGCACAAGCTGTCCCTTCTGGATAAGGAAGAGTTCCATGCTCTTTTACTATTAATGCTTTTCTTAATGGAATCATTAAGAAGGCTCCTAGTATTCCTCCTAATAGAGCTATAGCTATGATTCTAAGCAAACTTGGCTGAGCCAATCCTAACTCTTGAGACCATATAAATAGTGCAGGCAAAGTAAATATTGCTCCTGCTGCAAGAGATTCTCCTGCTGAACCAATGGTTTGAACCATGTTATTTTCTAGAATAGAATCTCGCTTCATTATACCTCTTATGATACCCATGGAAATTACTGCTGCAGGTATTGAAGCACTTATGGTCATTCCGACCCTTAGTCCAATATAAGCATTGGCAGCTCCAAAAATTATTGACATGAGTATACCAATAATTATAGACGTGGAAGTAAGTTCTGGTATAACCTTATCTGCAGGAATATAAGGTTTAAAATCTCCTTGTGTAGTATTATTTATATTGTTTTTTATCTCTTTACTCATTGTTTACCTCCCTTTAAAGAATAGTAAGAGTACGACTTTTAATAATATCTTGCCCAATTTTGATAGAAATTACTTTGTGAGAAGAATTCGCTATAAATTATGAGAAGAACAGCTCTTAATGTAAGTAGGTCTATGTTATCAGGCATAATCTCAAGTAAGCTGATGGGTGAAATAGATATGGAGACATACAAGAGCAAGTTAGATACAGAAAAATAGCAAAAAGGATTAACTAAAATGATTAACTAAAAGGGCAGAAAGCCTAGACTTTCTGCCCTTTTATTGTTAGGATATATATAAATAGTCAATTGCCAGAAAGCCTTAGATTCTAAGGGGGAAAACAGATGGATATTTATAAAATATTAAAAATGTATTTTGGATATGAAGAGTTCAAAAAAGGCCAAGAAAAGCTGGTTAAGGGGATAATAGATGGTAAGGATGCTCTAGGAATAATGCCTACTGGTGGTGGAAAATCTCTTTGCTATCAATTACCTGCTATTATACTAGATGGAATAACTATAGTTATTTCACCCCTAATATCTCTTATGAAGGATCAGGTAGATTCATTAAATGAAATGGGTATAGCAGGAACTTATATTAACAGTACCCTTGAGCAAAGCGAGCTTATTGTACGATTTAGGAAAATAAGAGAAAATAAATATAAAATAGTGTATGTTGCTCCAGAACGCTTAAATACTGATCTATTTAAGGACTTAATAAAAGATATAAAGATTTCTTTAGTTGCCATTGACGAGGCTCATTGCATAAGCCAGTGGGGACATGATTTTAGACCTAGCTATTTAGAAATACCTACATTTATAGATTCACTAGAAGAAAGACCAGTAGTTGCTGCATTTACAGCAACAGCTACGAAAGAAATAATAGAAGAAATAAAGTATCTAATTAGGCTAAGTAATCCATTAGAATCTATAATTGGATTTGATAGGCCTAATCTATTTTATCAAGTTATAAAGGTAAGTAATAAATTCTCATATTTACTTGACTACCTTAAAAATAATTTCCAGCAGGAATCAGGAATAATATATTGTGCTACGAGGAAAACAGTTGAATCTTTAGCAAAAAAACTTAACCTAGAAGGTATTTCTGCTATAGGATATCATGGCGGAATGGGAGCAGAAGAGCGACAGAATAATCAGGATGATTTTATATTTAACAGATCCAGAATAATTGTAGCAACTAATGCTTTTGGAATGGGAATAGACAAGCCAGATGTTAGATTTGTTATTCATTACAATATGCCTAAAAACATGGAAGCATATTATCAGGAAGCAGGCAGAGCAGGAAGAGACGGAGAAAAAAGTCATTGTATTTTACTATACTCACCATCAGACGTTGTAAAGCAAAAACTCATAATCCAAAATGAGGTTCTGTCACATGAACGTGAAGCAACATTATATAAAAATCTGCAGTATTTAGTTGACTACTGTCATACTAATGACTGTCTAAGAAATTTTATACTAACTTATTTTGGAGAAGAGACAGAAAACAATAATTGTAACAACTGTGGTAACTGTTTAGATAAGTCAGAGATGATGGATGTTACAATAGAAGCACAGAAAATATTATCCTGCATATATAGAACTAATGAAAGATATGGATTGAGTACTGTAATACAAGTGTTGAGAGGTTCAAAAAGTAAAAAAATACTAGATTTTAATCTTGATAAGGTTTCTACGTACGGAATAATGACAGACTATAGTAATAATGCAGTTAGAGAAATTGCAATGACATTAGCATCTAAAGGATATATTCATATAACTGCAGATAAGTTTCCAATTTTAAAGTTAACCTCAAAATCCGGAGAAGTATTAAAAGGGAAAGTAAAGGTTCATCATAAGAGACATCTAATAGAGAGAAAAGACTCAACAAATGAAAAAGAAGGACAAAGAAAAAAAGATGGTAATCAAAATTATGATAATGAGTTATTTGAAAAGCTCAGAGAACTAAGGTATGAGATATCTAAGGAAAAGAAAATTGCCCCGTTTATGATTTTCCATGATTCTACACTAAAAGCAATGGCATCATACTATCCAAGAAATAAAGAAGAATTCCTAACAATAAGTGGTGTAGGTCTAAAAAAACATGAGAGCTATGGAGAAAGCTTTATATCCTTGGTAAATGATTATTGCATTGAAAAGGATTTAAATGTTGATGAGGTTAGAAGTAGAGAAAAGATTCAATTAAGCCCAGGAGAAGCTAGTGTAGACAAAACAAAAAAAGACAAAGCATCAGACAAATACAAAACCACATATAAATATTACCTTGAAGGTTTGTCATTAGCAGAAATAGCTGAGAAAAGAAACCTAGCCATAAACACAATAATCGAGCATCTTAAAAAGTGTGATGAAAACAGAAAATTAATTGATTGGTCTATATTCATTGATGACTCTTCAAAAGAAGAAAAAATATTAAATGCAATAAAAGAAATAGGTCTAGAAAGACTAAAACCAATTAAAGAAGCATTGCCAGAAGAGATAAGCTATGAGGATATTAAGATAGTTATTGCAAAACATGGGTTGGGGTAAAAGAAGGGAAGGCTTTCTTTTTAGTATGATGTGCGTGAACCATACCATAAGTAGGACAAGCTATTTAGGATAAATATTGATGGATAAGGGGTTATCATAGCTATAGCTAAATGATATAATGCATATAAGTAAAATATTGTGAAACAAGAATATATACAAAACATGTGTATAAATTTTATGGGGGTAATAAGGTTTATGGTTAAAAAATAATTTTGTACGATTTTAGTGATAATACTATCTATGTCGATTGTTAGTTGCAACGAAGAAACTGTTAGTACGGATAAAGAAATTTTTGATGTTATTACAAAAGAATTAGATACAGATATTTATGTAGAAATAATTGATACTATTCATCTAGAAGACAAATTGCTGGTTTTTTATATGACTGGTAATGAATATCAAGCACATGAATATGGCTATGCCGAATTTGATGAGAAAAATGATGGATATAAGTTTTTGAGGACTTATGATATGTATGAGCGTGGCATGGACTTAAGAAGTGCACCATATAAAAACGCATATTTGTTTGTTGTTAACAATAAACAATGTAAAAATATTCAAATTTTGCAAAATAAAAGTAAATCTATGGTAGAAGTAGAAGATATTCCATTTGTATATTTCTGGGGGAATGCAATAACATTGAGTATAATTTTTTGAATTCAAGTGGTGAACATCTAAACCCATAACTTTTTAGATAGTGCACAATCTTTATCTTATATGTAGTAAATAATATGATATAATATATTGTATAGAATAATTTCAAAAAAGGTGATATCTATGAAGGATATAGAACAAATAATTAAGGAAGTAAGTGGAACTATGGCTATGGAAGGAATGCATTTGAAAGAAGAAGATAAAGAGAGAATTAGAAAATGCTTATCCGATGAAGTAAGTTTTGAGGAAATGAAGAAAAGAATTATTGAAAAACATACTGTAAGGATATAGGCATGGCATTATGGGTAAGAATTATGATTATAGTTATGAATGGGATATAAAGTATTGTTATCCAAATTCTTTTACATTAAGAAACAAATTTAATATTACGAATAGTGAAGAACTTAGTATAGCAGAAATGGAATATACATCCTTAACCATAACAGAAATAAAGGAGAATCCAATTAAAGGAGATTTCAATTTAAAACATTTACAGGACATACACAGACATATTTTTAGAGATATTTATGATTGGGCTGGGGAATTAAGGACTGTAAATATATCCAAGGGAAATCCATTTTGCAATTGTATATATATTGAGGTAGAGGCAGAAAGAATATTTTCGGAGCTAAGAAAAGAAAATTATTTAATAGGAGTACCTAAATTAAATATATGCGATAAACTTACTTATTATTTAGGGGAAATAAATGCACTACACCCTTTTAGAGAAGGTAATGGTAGAGCTCAAAGAGTGATGATTGAATATTTGGCAAGGGTTGCAGGTTATACTATTGATTTTTCAAATATATCTAATGTGGAAATGATAGAAGCAAGCATTGATGCTTTTAATTGTGATTATGATAAAATGACAAGGATATTTGAGAAGATTACCAAGCCTATTACAAAAGAAGAACGGGAAGATTTTATTGAGAAAATAGCAAATAAAAATAGCTCAGTTATAAAAGCATATAATTCAATAACAGAAAACAAACCACTTGATTAATCCAAGTGGTTTTATAAATTAATAAAGGTTATTTTTAAATTTTAATTAGATATATCTATTGTCAGGTATACCCTATTTATTTTGCTAGTAGAACCGATACGGAACCCTATCATAAGTAGTGGACAAGTTGTCTTGGTTTTATGGTAGAATAGTAGGAAATAACCTTTGTGTTGTTTTAGATGATGTTGAATTGAAGGAAGAAATCGGAAACAAATCATTTTTGAGGTAAGGAAGTTGAAATATATTGAAAACAAGTTCATATTAGGGACAGTTACCTAGGATTTGCTTGAAAAGGTTTTAAATATTTACGAGACAAATGAAGAGTATTTTAAAATTTCAATGAATGGAAAGCCTTCAATAGAATCTGCTATTGAAGATAAAAATGATATACCGCCAGGCTCAAATTTCCAGGACAAATACTATAAAATAATATCTATAAATGGTCAAGATATTGGAATTATAGATTATATAATGAATTATCTAGATGAAGATGCAATATACATAGGATTATTTATGATTAATGGAGATTTTCATAGACAAGGATATGGGAAGGCATTTATTGAGGAGTTCACAGCAAATATGAGGGAAAAAGGGTTAGGTACTAAGTTAATGGATGAAACTATAAATATATTGAAAAATGAAGGATGTAAGCAGGCTTCATTATGGGTTTATGAAACAAATATAGTGTGTGAGAGAGGTACAGCAATGACTCGAAGTGAACAAGCTATTTTTACTAATATGTGTATGATATACAATGAAGATTATATTTTAGTACAGGATAGACAAAATTTAGATTGGCCAGGAGTTACATTTCCTGGAGGACATGTTGAATATGGAGAATCTTTCGTTGAATCTGTTAAGCGAGAAGTTTTTGAAGAAACGGGCCTTATTATTGAAAATCCAATTTTATGCGGGGTAAAGCAATTTCAAACAAAGCAAAATCAGAGATATGTAGTTTTATTTTTTAAGACTAATCAATTTGAAGGAAATTTAAAATCCTCAAAAGAAGGTGATGTGTTTTGGATAGAAAAAGAGAATTTATGTGAGTATAAGCTAGCTCCTGATTTTTTAGATATGTTTAACATTTTTGAGTCTGATAATCTGAGTGAATTCTATTATTATAAGGAACATGGTAAATGGCAGAAGAAATTATTATAAATAAAAACTTTTAGTCATCTAATATATTATTTACATTAACCTTAAGGGGAGGATTATTGGTGAGAAAGGTTAGTTTAGTATCTTTCAGTGCTCGAAAGACAGGAAATTGCTCCTTAATGGCAGATTATATTATTAGTAAATCTTTAAATTATGAAGTGAAGTATATTTCTATAAATGATTTAGATATCCATGAATGTAAGAATTGTAATTATGAGTGTATGAGTGAAAGGTGCATATACCACAATGACGATGCTTATTTGTACTTTCAATCAACAAAAGAAGTTAATAGAATTATTTGGATCGTTCCAATGTATTGTGGAAATCCATCTTCACTTTATTTTAAATTGAATGAACGAAGCCAAGATTTTTGGATGAAAAATGAATCTTATTACAATGAATTTCTAAACAAATTATTTATTATTGGGATTGGTAATATAGATAAAGGTAATCCATTTAGGCAAATTTTTGAATCAATGTATAGTGGTTCTACAGTTTCTAGCCATAGTCATATACTTATTTTAGAAACACATAAGTATGGTCTAAATTCAATAAAAGATTCTCTTATTGCCAACCAAGCAGTAAAGAAACAAATTAATAAATTTCTAAGTTTATAAAATATAAAATCAGCAGGTTTATTATGATATAAATCTGCTGGTTTTATTTACCTGCTTAGTTAGTTTGTTGTTTTATTAGATACATCAACCAACAAATAAGTTTTGCTAGTAGAGTCGATACGGTGAACCGTATCATAAGTAAAGGACAAACTATGCCCTTTATAAAGATATTAAGGGTTATAAAAACTATTATAAATTGTTATTTGTTAGTATAATGTTTATATATATTAATATGTCATATATGTAGAGTTATATTAAGCAACAATAAATTTATATTATATTGAGAAGGCGATAAATATGATAACAATAGAAACTTATAAGAGGAATCCATGTAAGTTATCTGCATTACCTTGTATTTCAGACTTAAACATGACTTTTTAAATATTGAAGAAGTGGTATTGCCATCAGAAATCTCTATCCACTTTTTAATATAGATATGTTCGCTAATATTAGTTATAATATTATTTAGTTTTAATTTATCGAATTTTTAATCGAAGGAGATATTAGTAATGTTAACTGAGGAATTGCTATGCTGTGTATTGGATATTGGAGAGCAAATGTTAATTAGTGGAGCTGAAATAAACAGAGTTGAAGATTCTATCAGACGTATCTGTAAAGCCTATAATGCAAAGCGGATAGATGTCTTCACTATTACATCAAGTATTGTTGTAACCTTACAAAGGGAAGATGGAGGTACTTTTACCCAAACCAGAAGAATTTATAAATACTCTACTAATCTAGATAAAGTGGACAAGCTTAATAGTCTCTCACGGTATATATGTAGTTATACACCTGAAGCTAATTATATAGCTAAGGAATTAGCGGAAATAAAAAAAGGGAAAACTTATGACCTTTCTGTTGAATATATTGTTTATGCAATGATTGCTGGTGTTTTCACTATTTTTTTCGGAGGGAGTCTAAGTGATGCAGTGGTTTCCTCATTAATTGCCATATTTTTAAAGTTATCAATTACTTTAACTCAAAATGTAGACAAAAACATACTGTTTGTTAATATAATCTGTTCTTTTGTGGTTGGTTTATTAGCGATTTTAGCAGTTAGTATAGGAGTTGGCGAAAGCATAGACAAGATTATCATAGGGAACATCATGCTAATGATCCCAGGTATTGCTCTTACGAACTCCATTAGGGATATAATCAAAGGAGATACTATAGCAGGACTATTTAGACTTTGTGAGGCAATTGTTATAGCATTATCAATTGCTATAGGGTTTGGTATTGCATCAATTTTTTTTGGAGGTATGCTTGGATGATTTATACCACTCAAATTATTATGGCTTTATTAGGATCATTGGGGTTCTCAATTCTCTTTAATATAAGAGGGAAGAAATTATGGTATGCTGCTATAGGCGGTATGCTATCATGGGTAATTTATCTGTTTCTTCACCTTTGGCTTAATAATGAGATGTCACGGTTTTTCATATCCTCATTAATAGTGACAATATATTCGGAAGCAATAGCCCGTATAGAGAAAACACCAACTACTACTTTTTTAACCTCTGCCGTTGTACCTTTGATTCCTGGACGCTCACTGTATTATACAATGAGTTATGCTATTAATGGTATGCTTGATAAGTTTGTTAGTAGTGGTATACAGACAGTAGGTCTTTCAGCATCAATAGCAGCTGGTATCATGGCTGGATCTTCCGTGTTCAGAGTGTTTATGGTAATGCAGCGGAAGTTGAAAAGGTAGCAATTTAGAACCAGGGTGGAAATATAAAAAAAAGACCAAAACAAACAACTTATCGAAGAAAATAAATTTAAGGCTATGAAAAGTTTGTTGAGAAGTGACAACATGTTAACTATGTCTTGCCAGGTGTCATTTAAAACAAATAAATTATGTTCATAATTAAAAGCTAAATAAAAATGTTGTAAAGGCTTTCATCAAGGGATGTAAGCCTTTACTGTTTTTTCTGTTCAACTAATCTTCTTTTTTAGATTCTTTATCAAAGTACTTGTCTAATTCCTTTCGCATGTTATCTGGAATTTTTCTTTCAACTGGAAAGACTACTGAGTTTACAATTGATTCGCTGAATTCTTTAGTTATTGTAGTAGTTATTTCTAGAGCTTCAGCACTTAAAAAATCGATAATATCATTACGAGTATGAATGAATGCTCCACCTTGAGGAGCAAAACGGCAGAAGGTAACAGAAGGAATTCCTGTATCAGCAAAGGCTGTGGAATCACTTGAGTATATACTCTGTTCTACCTTAAGTGGGAAACCTTTAATTTTAGCCATGTGATCAATATAATCGACTAAGCTTTGTTCAGCAGTGACTAGGACCTTCTCTCTTCCAAGAATAGAACCTGCAACATCTACATTAATCATTAAAAGATGTTTTTTTAGTTCTTCCTCATGAGTTTGTAAATAGGCTTTGCTACCAAGAAGTCCAACTTCTTCCGAGCCATACCAAACAAATTTTACGGTTCTGATTGGTGGGTTTTCTTTAAAGTGTCTAAGTAGTTCCATTATAATAACTGAACCAGCACCATTGTCATATACACCTGTACTGAAAGGAACACTGTCATAATGAGCACCGAAGGATATTATTTCATCAGGGTACTTAGAACCTTCGATGGTTACAACGACATTATGAGAAGTGAGTTCTATGTCTTCAGCAATTATTTCTACTTTAACCTTAGCAGCTTTGTTTTTAACCATATGGAAGCAGTCCTTCATGCGCATATTTATTGCAGGTATTTTTCCATGTTGAGTATTCTTTTCACGCATTCTAGCTACAGCAATATCAGTTTTATCTTCTTCATCCATGGCAGTACCACACATAGTTATATAACCTGCTATACCAGCTTCTATAAGCTTTTTATATAGCTTGGGATCTGGACGTAAATTTATAAGTACAAATTTACCTTTAAGATCAACTAAATTTGCATCAAGTCCATCTTCTATATATACGAAATCTGTGGTTATTCCACCTTCAGGTATACCAATTGAGCAGTTATATGGTGTAATCTCATATTCTTTTTCATAAGGCTCAACCACCTTTAATGTAGCTTTTTTTATTTTAGAAGTAGGAACTTTAAAATCTTCTAAGTGTCCCGTGCATCCTATTGAAGAAATTTCTTCTACTAGGATGTTTGCAGCCCTTAACTCTTCTTCTGAGCCACTGGTTCGTATAAAACCAATTTTCTTTAAAAGCTCGAATTCTCTTTGACTATTGATTGACATAATGCTAGCCCCCTTAATTATTTACTAATATATAGTATACTAAATTAAAGTAAAATTTGAAATAATAATGCAGACATATTAACTTCCTGCACTCCAGTAATGCTTCACTCCGATTTTATTTCTATTTTGTGTAAAATATATAACTGTTAATATTATACAATAAATTTCTATCTAACAATTTGATTGCTATAAATCTATTGTATAAATGTGCTAATAATTTATGCCTATTAAAGCTATATTTTTAAAAATAAATGTTCCTAGACTAATAGTAAAGAAAAACAATGAGAAAAATTGTTAATCATTAACAAAAGGATATTTAGTAATTATGTAGAAATACTTATTAGCTTATCAGATATGTTGACAACTATCTATGTAAATCATGATGAATCACAACATGAAATTCGTGTAATTTGTTGATAACTTAAAAAACCCTTTAAACCCTTATAAAAGACTAAGCCTCTATTCAGGGAGGTGTTTAACTCTCTCTGAATACAGCGTTTAGTAAATATCCTCTTAATGCGTGCACTAAAGGTTACATCAAACCTAAAATTTATTGTTATTAGGTAAACACAAGTTTATCAAATAACAAACAATATAAAAAGAAGATTGGAGGGAGTGGTATATATTAAAAAATAGACTTACTAAAGAAGAGAAGTTTTATAGCTTATAAAAACGTTTTCGGGATAAGTGTTTTGTCTTAAATAGGTATTATAACTTTAGTTTCAGAAAAAGTCTATTTTGGGAGGGGTAGTATGTTAAAAGCATTTTCTTCAAAAGGAAAGGAAGTAAGTAGATCCAAATACGATTTAGATGGAGTACCACCACTAAGTGAATCTATACCACTAGGACTACAGCACATTTTTGCAATGTTTGCTAGCAACATTGCTGTGCCTATGATTGTTGCAGGGATAGCAGGGATACAGGGAGCAGATTTAACAATTATGGTACAGTGTGCTATGTTTATTGCAGGTATAGCTACTCTTAATCAATGTTATCCTATAGGAAGAGTAGGAGGAAGACTACCTGTAGTTATGGGTACAAGTTTTGGCTTTCTTCCAACCAATATTGCTATAGCTAAAGGATATGGAATTTCAGGACTACTAGGTGCTACATTTGTTGGCGGATTATTTGGTACAGTACTAGGATTTTTCTTAAAGCCTCTGAGAAGATTTTTTCCATCACTAGTAACTGGTACTGTTGTACTTACTATTGGTTTATCTTTACTTCCAACTGGTATTACATCAATGGCAGGTGGCAATGGTTCTCCAACTTTTGGCTCACCTAAGAACTGGATAGTTGGGTTAATTGTTTTATTTATAGTTTTAGCATTAAATCAATTCACTAAAGGATTTACTAAAACATCATCAATTTTAATTGGAATTATTGTTGGATATATAATAGCTATACCACTAGGCATGGTAGACCTTTCACCAGTAAAGGCAGCAAGCTGGTTTGCTTTACCTAAACCATTGCACTTCCCAATGGTGTTTAAATGGGGAGCAATTGCACCTATGATGATAATGTTTATAGTAACTACAGTTGAAACTGTAGGAGACGTATCAGCAATAACAATGGGTGGTGCTGGTAGAGAAGCAACAGACAGGGAATTATCAGGTTCAATTATAAACAATGGATTAAGTAGTACCTTTGCAGCAGTGTTTAACGGACTGCCAACTACTTCTTTTAGTCAAAATGTTGGAATGATAGCTTTCACAAAGATAATGAGTAGATTTGTAGTAGCTATAGGAGCTATTTTCCTTATTATTGCAGGTTTAATCCCTAAACTTGGAGCACTAGTATCTACTATACCAGCAAGTGTTATCGGAGGTGCTTCACTTGTAATATTCTCCCAAATAACTCTTACAGGTATAGGAATGCTAACTTCAAAACCATTAACAGATAGAGATAAAGTAATTATAGGGTTATCACTTGCATTTGGGATAGGATTAACTCAAGTTCCAGGAGCAATGGAAAACTTCCCAGAATTTCTTAAGCTAATCTTTGGTGGTTCTGGTATAGTAATAGCTTGTTTAGTTGCTATGATTTTAAACATAGCGATTCCTCAAAAGGAAGATAATGAAGAAGTAGCTACTTCTGAAGCAAAATAGCCTATGTATTTTGGGGAATGGATATTTATATTCATTCCCAAATCAATTTTATTTCAATGTTTTTGAACCTAAGAAAGTTTAGATATAATTAATAAAATTTGTTTGATATTATATAAATGATACAAAAGAAAGTACTGATAATTTTATAAAAATATTTGATTAATAATTTAGCAATTTATAATATGAGGTGTATAAAATGAGCAAAATTAATATTCCAAAGGTTCAGAAGCAAACGGCTGTTCAACAAGCCATAGAGTATTTAAGAAATTATATTTTGACTAACAAAAATTACGAAATTACAAAGCTGCCATCTGAAGCTCAGCTTGCTAGTGAAATGGGAATAAGTAGACTAACTATAAGAGAAGCCTTGACAGTGTTAGAAAGCGAGGGGCTTATCACTAGAAGTCAGGGAAGCAGCACGATAATCACTACCTTTGCAAGAAAACTATCAGAGGGAATAGATTACGCAGGAGAGCTTGGAAGATTCATTGAAGAGAGTGGATACAAATCTGCAGTAGATATTATTTCATATTCATGGGAAAACTGCAGCAATGAATATTCTAAAAAGCTGAATATAGAACCAGAGGATAAGATTCTAACAGTAAAGAAGAGATTTTTAGCTAGTGGTGACCCAGCAGCATACTGTATAAACAGAGTACCAAAAAAATATTTACCTAATAACAACATAAATGAGGAAGACTTAGGAAAATCCATGTTTGACTTTGTTGAAGATAGTTGCAACTGTCAATTTAGTCATGACTTTATGGAAATAATACCTTGTTTAGTTACTAAGGAGATTGCTAGTGTTTTGAATCTTGAAGAAAATTCTCCTATTTTACGAGTTGATGTAACTAAATATTCAATTGAAGGCTATCCTGTAATGTACAATACTGAATATTATGTAGATAAGCTTATTAGATTTACTGCATGTAGGACTATGCCTTATATTAAATAGTAAAAGTATAGATTTTGATAAATAGATGGGAGAGTGGTGTGTTTGATAACTTTTGGAGAATATATTAAACCCAAAAGCATAGAAGAAGCATACGAAAGCTTTAAACTTAAGAAAAACGCCACCATAATAGGCGGAGGCTGTTATATTAGATTAGGAAATAGAAGGATTGGGCTGGCTATTGATTTATGTGATGCTGGCCTTAATTATATAAATGAAACTGATGACACTATAGAAATAGGTGCAATGACTACTTTTAGAGAACTAGAAACTAATAATCTATTAGCAAGCCATTTTGGCACTATGATATCTGACTCTGTGAAACATATTATAGGAGTTCAGTTAAGAAATATCATTACCATCGGAGCTACAGTTTTTTCAAAGTATGGGTTTTCTGATCCAGTTACAGCTTTTTTAGCTCTTGATGCAGAACTAGTTCTTTATAATGGTGGCGAGATATCCTTAGAAGAGTATCTTAAGGAAGAAGATAGAAGAAAGGACATTCTTGAAAAGATAGTTCTTAGCAAAAATATAGATAAAGCTGTTTTTCAATCAATGAGAAACTCTCAAGTGGATTATGCCATACTTAATGCAGCAGTGTCAAAAAAGGATAATAAAATTAGAATAGCCGTAGGAGCAAGACCTAGAACTGCTACCTTAGCATATGAAGCGATGAAATATATAAATTCTAATGAAATAAATGAGGAAAGTGCATATAGAGCTGGAGAAATTGCAGCACAAGAATTAACATTTGGAAGTAATACAAGAGGCTCTGCAGAATACAGAAAAGAATTATGTAAGGTTCTTGTAAAACGGGCAATCATGGAGGTGTCAAAATGATAATAAAAGTTAACGTTAACGGAGCAAATAAAACTTTTGACATAGAACCTCATGAATATTTGTTAGATGTATTAAGAAAAAATGGATATTTAAGTGTTAAAAGAGGCTGTGATACAGGTGCCTGTGGAGTATGTACAGTACTAGTAGATGGAGCACCAACATTATCCTGTTCTTTTTTAGCTGCGAAAGCTGAAGGCAAAAATATTCTCACAATTGAAGGAGTACAAGAACAAGCAAAAGAAGTAGGTGGATTTCTTATAGCTGAAGGTGTAGATCAATGTGGATATTGTAGTCCTGGACTCATATTAACAGTCATTGCAATGAAGACTCAGTTAAAAAATCCTACTGAAGATTCAATAAAGCATTACTTATCAGGTAATCTTTGCAGATGTACTGGCTATGTAGGTCAGCTAAGGGCAATAAAGAAATACATGGGGGTGAAATAATGAAGTTTAGTCATTCTATAGGCAAGTCTATTCCAAAAGTAGATGGTGCACAGCTTGTAACAGGAAAGCCTGCATATACAGACGACTTAGCACCTAAAGAAGCATTAATTATAAAAGTACTAAGAAGCCCCTATGCCTTTGCAAGAATTAAAAGCATAAATAAAGATAAGGCAGAGAAAATTCCCGGAGTAGAATGTATATTGACACATGAGGATTTGCCTAAAATATTGTTTACAAGGGCAGGTCAATCTTATCCTGAACCATCTACCTATGACAAATATATATTAGATGAATATGTAAGATATATTGGAGATGAAGTTGCCATAATAGCAGCAATAAGTGAAGATGTTGCATTAAAAGCAATGAAACTAATAAAGGTTGAGTATGAAGTATTTGATTCAGTATTAGATATAGAACAGGCTGAAGCTCATCCTTCTAAAATTCATTTTAGAGATAGATGCCATTCAAATATGGATATCGGCTTTGATCCCGAGAGAAATATTGCCGCAGTATATAATTTTGGTATGGGTAATGTAGAAGAGGTACTTAAAAAATGTGAGGTAGTAGTTAAGGAAACATATTGTCCTCAGGCTCAAGCTCATGCTATGATGGAAACTTATAGAGCCTACTCATATATAGATCAGTATGGGAAACTAGTTATTGTTTCTTCAACACAGATACCATTCCATGTAAGAAGAATGGTAGCAAGAGCACTAGGTTTACCTATAAGTAAGGTTAGGATAATTAAGCCACGTATAGGTGGAGGCTTTGGAGGCAAACAGACTGCTCAGGTAGAATTTTATACTGCTGCAGTTACATTGAAAACAGGAAAACCTTCAAAAATTATTTACACTAGAAAAGAAACCTTTGAATCAACTACAACACGACAAGCCATGAAAATTGATGTAACCATAGGTGCAGACAAAAGTGGAATGATTAGGGCAATAGATATGAAGGCTCTTTCTGATACAGGAGCATATGGTGAGCATGCTTACACAGTACTTGGTGCAGTAGGCTATAAATCACTGCCATTATATAACAAAGCAGAGGCCGCAAGATTTTCAGGCAAGGCAGTATATACTAATCGTACACCAGGAGGAGCCTTAAGAGGCTATGGTGTAACTCAAGGTATTTTTGCTTTGGAATCTGCTGTAAATGAACTAGCTTATAAGCTCAATATGGATCCTACTGAATTAAGAAATAAGAATATGCTTAAAAAAGGGGAAACTTCTCAAATATTTAATATGACCACTGTTGGAGCAGGAGAAGACCCAATAATAATGAACAGCTGTGAGCTAGAATACTGTGTTAAAAGAGGAAAAGAACTAATAGAATGGAATAGCAAATATCCAAGACAACAAGTATCTTCAAATAAAGTTCGTGGAGTAGGTATGGCTATTGCTATGCAAGGCTCAGGAATACCTGGCATAGATACTGCTACTGCAACTATTAAGCTGGAAGATAACGGCTACTTTACACTACTTTTAGGTGCTACAGATATAGGCACAGGAAGCGATACTATTTTGAGACAGATAGCAGCAGAAGCTCTTGGCGTTGAAAATGACATTATTAGCGTTTACTCTTCTGATACTGATTTGACTCCATTTGATGTTGGAGCATATGCATCAGGTACTACTTATTTTTCAGGAAATGCTGTAAAAAAAGCTGCTATAAAAATGAAAGCATCAATTGAAGAAGAAGGAGCCAAATATTTAAACTTAGATATAGAGGATGTAATATTTGATGGTAAAGAAATAAGAGAAAAAGATGGGGATAAAAAAGTTACTTTAGCAGATTTGAGCAATAGGCTAATTTACAAAAATCCTACTAATCAAATAACTTCAACAGCGTCTTTCGGAACAAGTGATTTAGCTCCACCTTTTATAGCAGGCTTTGCTGAGGTAGAAGTAGATACTGAAACCGGAAAGATAGACCTAATAAACTATGCAACAGTAGCAGATATTGGAACAGTTATAAATCCAAATCTTGCAAGGATACAAGCAGAGGGAGGAGTAGTGCAAGGTATTGGAATGGCTTTGTTTGAAGAGGTAAGAGAAGATAGTAGAGGTAGATTAATAACAAACAATTTAATGGAATATAAGATTCCTTCAAGGGTTGATATCAACAATATAATTGTAGACTTTGCAGAAAGCTATGAACCAACTGGACCATTTGGAGCAAAATCAATTGGAGAGGTAGTAACTAATACACCTTGTCCTGCAATTGCAGACGCAGTTTTCAACGCAGTAGGAGTTAGAATTAGAGATTTACCTATAACACCTGAGAAGGTGAAGATGCTCTTAATGAGCAAAAACAAAGGCTAGAAGCGCTTGTGCTTCTAGCCTTTACTATGAGCTTTTATGAACACCCTTATATCCAGTTAATCTAACTGCATTAATTATAACTAATAGTACACTTATTTCATGGACAAGCATTCCAATTGCCATGAACACATTTCTTGTTAACACTCCTATTAATAAAGCAAACACTACAGCCACTGCAAAATATATATTTTGTTTCATATTCCTCATAGTAGCACGGCTAAGTCCAAAAGCATATGAAAGCCTATTTAAGCTATCTGACATCAATACAATATCTGCCGTTTCCATAGCCACATCTGTTCCAGAGCCACCCATGGCTACTCCTAAATCAGCTAATGCTAATGCTGGTGCATCATTGATGCCGTCTCCAACCATGGCAACAGTGTTGTTTTTCATTAATTCTTTTAATTTATTAACCTTATCTTCAGGTAATAGTTCAGCATAATATTCATCAATACCTAAGCTTTGAGACACTGCATTAGCTATTCTTCTATTATCTCCAGTTAGCATAACTACCTTCTTAACTCCAGCCTTTTTCAAATCTTGTGCTATATCATGAGCATCGTCTCTAATCTTATCCGCAATAGAGATAATACCTAAAACACTGGAGCTATTTGCCACTATTACTGCAGTTTGTCCGTTATTTTCTTCATTCAGCAAATGTTCCTCTACTTCAACTGGTATATCAATGTTATTATCATTCATTAGTTTACGAGTACCGATATAGATTTTTTCTCCATCAACTAAGGCCTTCACTCCACCGCCTGGGTATACCTCAAAATCTGTGGCAGGTTCTATTTTTGTAGATAATCTGGACTTTGCCTCTCCTATTATTGCTTTTGCTAAATGGTGTTCAGATGTTATCTCCACCCTTGATGCTAAATGAATTAGCTCATCATCAGTCATACTATATGCATGAATACCAGTTACTGTAGGCTTTCCAATTGTAAGGGTACCAGTTTTATCAAAAGCTACTATATCAACTTTCCCTGCCTTTTCTAGATACTCTCCTCCCTTAATCAATATTCCTTTTTTAGCACCATTTCCTATGCCAGCAACAATAGATACAGGAGCTGATATTACCATGGCACCAGGACAAGAAATAACTAATAGAGTAAGAGTAAGTTCCAGATCTCTAGTAATTAGATAAACTATTACAGATAATACCATGATTCCTGGTGTATAATATTTTGAAAAACGCTCTATGAATTTTTGAGTTGGAGCCTTTGATTCCTGTGCTTCCTCAACCATTTCCAATATACGAGCAAAGGTTGTATCGTCTCCTACTCTTTCTGCTTCTAGCTCAAGATATCCTGTTTCTATAACAGTGCCACTAAATACATTATCACCTTGTTTTTTGTCTACAGGAACAGATTCGCCTGTAATAGCAGCTTGATTTACAGAAGCTTTTCCCTTTAATACTATGCCATCAACTGGGACCTTTTCTCCAGGACGAACTAATACTGTTTCGCCTTCTTCAACATCTTCAGGTGATACTTTAACCTCATGTCCATCTCTAATAACTGACGCAGTATTTGGTGACAGTTCAAGTAAAGCCTTTAAGGATGAACGTGTTTTTTCTAAGGTTCTAGCTTCCAGATAAGCACCAAAGATAAATAAGAAGGTAACTGCTGCAGCCTCCCAATATTCACCTATAAAAATGGCTCCAACTACTGCTACTGTTACTAGAGCTTCAATGCCTAAGGTTTTGTATCTTAATGCACCGATTGCATTTTTAGCTATAGGATATCCAGATACTATTGATGCAGCTATCATAAAGCTATTGTATACAACTGTATTAAACCCAAAATACCTTAAGACAAAGGATATTATTATTAGAGCTCCTGATATTAAAACTATTTGGCCTCTTTTTTTCATCATAACCTTAACCTCCAATAGGAGCTATCACAGCTCCCACTATTTCTTGCTTAATACATCAAAGCCTAAATTTGATACAACTTTTTCAATTGTGTCTGCATTTATTTCATTTTCATCATAGTTTACTTTAACCTTACTTGAATTAAATAATATTTTAACCTCTTCAACTCCAAACTGAGTAGTTAAAGCATTTTCAATTTTTTTTACGCAGCTAGGACAAGTCAATTCTTCTAGTTGTAAAGTGACTTTTTTCATTAATAACTCCTCCTTATATTTTTTTTGTTGGTAACTCCATTATAGATTAGTCTTCCATTTTTGAAATTGATTACAATCAAATTTAGAAAATATTTTAACGAAATTCAAAAAATAAAAAATCCCACTAAATATAGAGTCACTAAAAAATCTGTTTTTGTCATCCTAAGTTCTAGTGAAAGATCTCTAAAAGCATTAAAAACAAGAGATTCTTCGGCTTTGCCTCAGAAAGACAAAAAAACTTGCTTTTTCAATGGTCTCCCTAATACAGTGGGAAATTAAAATTAAAATATTTTAGTTGTCCAGGATTCACAGTTCCATATATCTGTAGTAATATCTTTGTAAAATTCGGGTTCGTGGCAGATTAAAAGAATAGAACCTTTATATGTCTTGAGAGCTCTCTTCAATTCTTCCTTTGCGTCTACATCAAGATGGTTAGTAGGCTCGTCTAGTATGAGTACATTAGTTTCCCTATTTATTAGCTTACATAGTCTAACTTTAGCTTGCTCACCACCACTTAGTACATTAATCCTGCTTTCAATATGTTGTGTAGTCAAACCACATTTAGCAAGAGCAGCACGAATCTCAAATTGAGTGAAAGAAGGGAAGTCTTGCCATATTTCATCAATACAAGTATTTGTGTTGGACTTTTTAATTTCCTGCTCAAAGTATCCTATGTGAAGATAATCTCCAAGCTCTACAGAGCCAGAGACT
Organism: Proteiniborus sp.; assembly: GCF_040308045.1. Classification (NCBI taxonomy): domain Bacteria; kingdom Bacillati; phylum Bacillota; class Clostridia; order Eubacteriales; genus Proteiniborus; species Proteiniborus sp. Next base: position 114,962 of record NZ_JAWRHZ010000061.1, on the reverse strand, counting down.
GATTTGATTTCTCCTAGTATACTCTTTAACAATGTGGTTTTACCTAAACCATTTGCACCTACTAGAGCTATTCTTTGGCCTCTTTCCATTTTAAGATTTAAGGGCTTTGAAAGAGGCTCATCATAACCAATTACCAAATCCTTTGTTTCAAAGATTAGTTTTCCTGACGCCCTAGCATCTTTAAAATTGAATTCTGGCTTAGGTTTTTCTCTAGCAAGCTCAATTACATCCATTTTATCAAGTTTTTTCTGTCTAGACATTGCCATGTTTCTTGTAGCTACTCTTGCCTTGTTTCTAGACACAAAATCTTTAAGCTCTTCAATTTCTTGCTGTTGTTTTCTATAGGCGGCTTCAAGCTGCTGTTTTTTAGCTTCATAAACCTGAATAAAGTCGTCATATATACCTACATAGCGGTTTAATTCTTGATTTTCCATATGGTATATTAGGTTAACAACACTATTTAGAAAAGGAATATCATGTGATATAAGGATAAAAGCATTTTCATACTCCTGCAAGTAGCGCTTTAACCACTCTATATGCTGTTCATCAAGATAGTTAGTAGGCTCATCTAGTAAAAGAATATCTGGCTTCTCTAATAATAGCTTAGCTAGAAGCACCTTTGTTCTTTGTCCACCACTTAAATCATTAACATCTTTATCTAAACCTATATCAATAAGACCTAATCCTCTTGCAATTTCCTCAACCTTAGCATCTATTATATAGAAGTCGTTGTTAGTCAATAAATCTTGTATGGTACCCAGATCTTCAAGTAATACCTCAAGCTCTTCTGGTAAGACATCAGACATTTTTTCACAGATTTGATTCATTTCATTTTCCATATCAAAAAGGTATTTAAAAGCACTTTTCAATACTTCTCTAATAGTCATTCCTTTAGAAAGAGCTGTATGCTGATCTAGGTAACCTACCCTAACACGTTTTGACCACTCAATTTTTCCTTCATCAGGTTCAAGCTTACCTGTTATTATGTTCATAAATGTGGACTTTCCTTCGCCATTAGCCCCAATAAGTCCAATATGTTCGCCCTTTAACAACCTAAAAGAAACATTATTGAAAATAGCACGGTTTCCATAGCCGTGACTTAGGTTATTTACTGTTAAAATACTCATTACAGACCCCTTTCAATTTAAAATACAAGGATAATTATATATTAGGTTTTTCTTATTTAAAAGCAAAATTTTCAATAAAAATGACCATCAATAAGAGGTCATTATTATATTTCTATTTTCTTAATTTGCTGTTTGCTTTTTCTTCATAGTACTTCTCAACCCAGTTTCTTTCTTCTTAATAATATTTACAATATTAGTCCTATGATTATAAATACTCAAAGCAGCCAAAATAATTGCTATAATTATGCAACCTTTGCTATATCCAAGATAGAAGGTAGAGAGCACAAATAATAAAACTAGGCCAATAGTACCTAAAGCGATATAATCAGTAGCAATTGTTATGGCTACAATAGACACTATTCCAAGGATGGCAATACGGTAGTCAACTGCAGATAACATACCTATTAGTGAAGCCGTTCCTTTTCCACCTTTAAAACCCATATAAAAGGGATAATTATGGCCTAATATTACAGAGAGTCCATTTAAGTAAAGGTAAAAAGGTGTATGTTCTTGTGGAAGGATAGTTTTTAGCAAAATCCTTACGATTACAATAGATAAAACTGCTTTACCTATATCTAATAATCCTACTGCAACTCCATATTTCCACCCTGATGCTACTACTGTATTGGATGCACCTGCATTTCCATTTCCTAAAGTACGTATATCAACTTTCTTAAATAATTTTCCTAAAATGTATGACGCTTGAAAGCAACCAAACAAGTAACCAAGCATTGTTACAATAACATAGTTTTCCATAATTCAATCTCCCTAAAAATTTATATAATCAATTATATCAGAAATTACTTGATTAAAATATCTTTATATTATAACCTATGTTTTATCATAAATTTATATAATTACTTTTTAGGCACAATACTCAAAAGTAAAGTTATATATAATGATATTTCAATAATTATTAGTTATCAATAAATTGATTGAAGTAATAGATAAAGAAAATGAGACTAAAAATAAGAGTTCAGGACATATCTAAAAATAATTTAACATTAATTTTAAAAAAATGGTAGAATATACATGAACAAAGAACTGTTAGTCATTACATAAACTAGTACTTATTTTTATAATCATTTGAATATTATAGTAAAAATAGGAGTGAGAATATGAAAGTATTGTTAACAACTGATACATTTAGCCCATCCATTAATGGAGTAGTTATTTCAGTGACAAATTTATATAAAGAATTAACCAAAAGAGGACATGAAGTAAGGATACTTACACTTTCAAATACAGGCTATTCGTATAAAGAAGGAGATGTTTATTATTTAAGATCATTTAATGCTAGGATATATCCAGGGGCAAGAGGCACACTTTCATATAAAAATAGGTTTATAAATGAAATCATTGAGTGGTCTCCTGATATTGTACATTCCCATACAGAATTTTGCACCTTGATTCACGCCAAATACATAAGAAAGAGGCTTAGAATTCCTCATGTTCACACATATCACACTATGTATGAGGACTATTTATGTTATATCTTTAAAGGAAAACTTATGTCTAGAAGAAGAGCTATGAATTTAATAAAAAAGCTAATAGGTTCAGTTGATGAAATCATAACACCTACCCAAAAAGCAAGAGGATCATTAATAGCATATGGAGTGGACAAACCGATTAGTATAATACCAACAGGCATTGACTTATCGAGATTTGCAATAGGACAACAGCATATAAAAAAAGTGAATGAACTAAAAGAAAAAATAGGAATTAAAGAAGATGACAAAATTCTTATATTTCTCGGTAGAATAGGAAAAGAAAAGAATATTGACGAAATAATTATAAATGTAAATGAGCTGTACAAAGAATTAAATATCAAGATGTTAATAGTAGGGGGAGGACCCTACATGGACAATTTAAAGAAATTAGTTGGAGAACTAAGTCTTGAAAAGAATATTATCTTTACGGGAATGGTGTCGCCTGATGAGGTGCCTTTATATTATTCATTAGCTAATATCTTTGTGACAGCATCTACTAGTGAAACTCAAGGCCTTACCTATATTGAAGCCTTGGCAAGCGGTCTTCCTGTAGTCTGTAGATATGATGAAGCTGTAGAAGGATTGATAGTTAATGGTTTTAATGGGTATATGTATAGAAATAAAGATGAATTCAAGAAAAGTATTAAGTCTTTATTAAACCAAAATGATGATGCGCAAGAACTTAGAATAAAAGCTAAAAATTCTGTTGAAAGATTTTCTCTTAATGTATTTGCCTCAGATATTGAGAGACTATACTTACGGCATGTTAGATAGGCATACACTTAAGACAGATTTTGACAAACTTTCAATTGCCTTTTATGTATAATCAAATTAAGGGGAGTGTAGATATGATTAAACTTAAAAGCAAAGAAGAAGTATTGAAAAAGTATGTTAGCAGATATCCAGAACTAGACCAACAGTTTATCAAGAAGCTTTCAGAGGAATATGACAGATATGTGGATGCTCTTAAGGGTTGCAATACAAAAGAAGAGGCAATTAATTTTTTTGAAGATGAGATAAAAGAAAACGAAAGATTATATAAGGATAACGCTATATTAAGAGGCTTAGAAGGTTCGCCATATAATCAATATATGGAGATACTAGCTAACTATGGACTAATCGTATTTTTCAGAGATAATATATTAGATTAAATTTAGTTTTCAGATCCTTCGCTACAGCTCAGGGGACATCTAGATGTCACCCTGAGTAAAGCAAAGGGTCTATTTTTATACCTGGGTTTCAGGTGGTAAACAGATGCGTCTACCGGCTACGAATTCGCTTGGAGCCATAGTTGGATTATACTTTAATATGTCAGTTGCTGATACAGTAAATTTTTCTGCAATGCTTGTTAATGTCTCTCCTCGCATAATAACGTAGGTTCTACCAGTTGGGCATAGTTCAGCAGGCTCATAAGGCGGAATACATATTTCCTGACCTATTTGAAGATTTTCTACGTCAATTCCTGGATTAGCATCTACTATACTTCTGAACGAAACGTCGTACCTTTGTGCCAATCTAAAAAGTGTGTCTCCTGTTCCTACTACATGTATTCTACCTCCTGGACATCTAGGCCTCCTTGGGATACAAATTACTTGACCTATTCTTAGTTTAGTAGGATCAACGCCAGGATTTGCAAGCTCTAGATCCCTAACTGTTACACCAAATCGATTTGCTATACTAAAGAATGTATCTCCTGCTTCTATAGTATAATAAGCACCGCCAGGGCAAGGTGGAGTTCCAGGTGGAACTACTTTTCTTGGGATACAGATTATTCTTCCAACAACAAGGCTATTAGGATCAACTCCAGGATTTGCCTCTTCTAACTCTCTCACTGTTGTGTTAAATCGGTTTGCTATACTAAAGAATGTGTCTCCAGACCTTATAACATAATAAGTGCCATCAACACAAGGAGGTATAGCAGGTGGTTCAGGTGGTGGAGCTGGTGGTTTAGGTATACAAATTTTTTGGCCTACCACTAAGTTAAATGGATTAACTAACGGATTTGCTAGCTGCAATTCTCTTACAGTTATATCAAATTCATCAGCTATCTTGTAGAATGTGTCTCCGGCCTTGATAGTGTAGATAGTACCATTTGGACAAGGAGGAGTCACAACTCTTCTGGGAACACAAATTACTTGGCCAACCTGGATACGATTAATATTAATAGTAGGGTTTAAGAATCGAATAACCGCAACAGTAGTATTATATTCAGCTGCTATTTTACTAACAGTATCTCCCTGCTTTACTGTGTAAGCTTCAGCAAAAGGGGGGCATCTTCTTTCACGCATGTTTCATATCACCTCACAATGATTTGTAATATATACTATTCATAATAAGGAACAAGTGTGCATAAGAGAAATAATCAAAAAAGCCCTCATAGCACTTAACTTGTGCCAGAAGACTTTTTATTAGTTAGGAACATTCCCATACTTATGAATGTGTTCCCTGACCTTTATATTTAGCTAAACAGGCTTCTATCACTAACATCTTTAAATAAAGAAAGAAGCTTCTCTTTTGTAAGACTGGTTTTCTCCTTTTCAGATACATCCATTATTATCTGCCCCCTATGCATCATAATAAGTCTGTTTCCGTACTTTATTGCATGATCTATATTATGGGTGACCATAAGAGCAGTTAAATTTTTTTCTTTTATAATTCTATCTGTAATATCCATAACAATTTCAGATGTTTTAGGATCTAGAGCAGCAGTGTGTTCATCTAATAGTAGAAGACTAGGATCCGTTAATGTGGACATTATCAAAGCTAAGGACTGTCTTTGACCACCAGATAACTTAGATACAGTTACTTCTAGTTTATCTTCAAGTCCTAAATCAAGCGTTTTTAAAGTATCTCTAAAGAAATTTTCATCTTTTTTATTTACTAAAAAAGAAAAATCAAACTTTTTTCCTTTATTTAAAGCCATAGAGAGATTTTCTCGGATTGTCATAGAAGGAATAGTTCCCAGTGAGGGGTCTTGAAAGATTCTAGATACTTTTTTACATCTTTGGTTTTCAGGCTCATTAGTAATATTTGAATTATCCAGAACTATCCTTCCTCTATCTGCGCCTATTTTTCCAGATATTAAGTTAAGAAGAGTTGATTTACCAGCACCGTTACTTCCGATTATGCAAATAAAGTCTCCTTTATTTACTTTTAAAGAAACCCCATCAAAAATCTTTTCTTCGTTAATATCACCAGGATTAAAAGTCTTACATATATTAGTTAACTCAAGCACGTAAATCACCTGCCTGTCGTTTTTCTTTCAATAATTGTAAGCTTTTTAGTTTAAATGAGGATTCTTTACCTCCTAAATAAAGTGCAAGTATTACAATTATACAACTTATAAGCTTTAGATCACTTGGATTAAAGCCTATCTTTAGACTTAAGGAAATACTAGCTCTATAGAGGAAAGCACCTATTATACACAAAAAACTAGGGCTTATTAGTCTTATATTTTTAAATATAGAATGAGCCATTATTATAGATGCCAACCCTATGACTATAATACCAGTTCCCATATTTATATCACTGTATCCTTGATATTGAGCAAAGATACCTCCAGACAAGGCAACTAAAGCATTAGATAATGCAAGACCTAGTATTCGGATGTTTCCAGTATTTATTCCTAAAGAGACTACCATTTCTTCATTGTTTCCCGTTGCTTTTAAAAGATAACCCAGTTTAGTCTTAAAAAATACTGTAAAAAGTATAGCGCAGATAACAGAAAATACTAGGGCAATAAGTAAATTGGCAGTTAAGCTGCTATCTGAAAAAATAGTAGTATTATTAAACATAGGTAAATTAGCTTTTCCCATGGTTATTCTTAAATTAATTGAATATAATCCAAGCATTACTAAAATACCTGAAAGCAATTCTTTTATTTTAAGCTTCACATTTAATATGCCTGTCATTGTTCCAGCCAATGATCCACCTAAGACAGAGAAAAAAAGGGCTAAAAAAGGGTTAATCCCTTTTGTAATTAGAATTGCAGATATACTTGCTCCTAATGTAAACGTTCCATCAACTGATAGATCAGGAAAATCTAGAAATTTGTAGGTTATATATACTCCCATTACCATTATTGAAAACATAAGGCTTTGTAAAAGGATGCCTAATATAAAATCATTCATATTATTCAGCTCCTTTCACTAATACTGCTCTTTTCAACATTTCTTCAGGAATATCAACACCAAGTTGATTTGCTACATCTTCATTTATTATCAATTCAGTTTCTTCAAGCATAGATACTGGAATATCTTTTATACCTTTGCCTTTAAGTATTTCAACAGCCATTAGGCCTGTTTTATGTCCTAGCTTATAGTAATCAAGTCCCTCACAAGCAAGAGCTCCATTTTTTATCATAGGCTCATCTACACCTATGATTCCAACCTTATTGTTCATAGCTATTTTAGATATTATTGGCATATTTGAAGCTACTAAATTATCAGAAGGAAGAAATAGAAAATCTATATTTTTTATTTTAGCATTTAGTGCTGGCTCAAATTCTGATGTATTAGTAACAGGGATTTCTATTATTTCTATACTCATGTTCTTAGCAGCTTCTTTTGCTATATCTACTTGAAGCTGTGAATTAAGCTCACTAGTATTATATATAATTCCAACATTTACAGTATTAGGAAAAATTGTTTTTCCAAGCTCAAGTTGTTTAGCCACAGGAGTAAGGTCACTAGTACCTGTTACATTTCCTTCTGGTGAGTCAGGATTTTTAAGTAAACCTGCATATACAGGATCAGTTACAGCTGTAAATAATACTGGGATATCTTTAGTAGAGTTATGTGCTGATTGGGCAGAAGCTGTGGAAATAGCAAGAATTAAATTTTTTTTCTGTGACACAAAATTTTGAGCAATAGTAGTTGTCAAGGCAATATCTCCTTGAGCAAACTGAATATCTAACTTTAGATTTTTGCCTTCTTCATAGCCTTTCTCCTTTAATGCATCAATAAAACCAGCCCTAGCACTGTCTAGTGCAGGGTGCTCTACTATTTGACTTATTCCTATGGCTACTGTGTCCTGGGAATTATTATTTGAATTACCAGATGAACAAGCACTTAAAAATAAAGTGATAATTAAAAGAAATGAAATTAAGCCTAAGCATTTACTTAGACTGGTGAGATGTTTTTTTCCTACCATACTACCGTCCTCCAATTTTTAATTTTTAGTTTAAAGCTTTCTACAAATTTCTACCTTGCTTCCTCAGCCCTTAAGACTACCTACAATAAAACAAATCTACTAGAATAATAATTAAAGATGATTGTATAACCTCTTTAACAAAATGTCAAGGGAAATCTTTAATCACCTATATTTGGTATAGACCTATGCCCCAATCCAATTGCCAAATCATTAAGATGAAGTAGCCCAATGCTTATGAAGAGGCAGACGCTAACATGCTCATCATATCTAGCTATACCGATTTTACCACCAAAGTTAAATCCCATAGCTTTTGGATTTACTTGGGTGATAGCTTCCATTATAGCTCCAGCCACAGCACCTTCATGGACATGATATTCTTTAATTATCCCAGTTTTTTTAGCAGCCACTAAGGTTCTTTCAATAATCTTAGGTATTGAATTTATTAAGTCTCCACCTATATCTACAGCAGCAGCCTTATAATTTTTATTGTTAAGCTCATTAATAATAGTCTTCTCCTCATCTCTAGTGGAGATTGCTAGCCTTATTGCAGCCTTAGCTACATCAGTACTTTGAATTTTCATTTAATCACCTCGTTATTAATGAGGTCAGGCTTGAATTATTTACTTATTTCATTCAAGCCTTTCCCAAATCAACTAATACAAATAATATCACTTTTTCTATGAATTAGCCACTACTTCTTTAGTATTCTAAGCTTTTTAGTTATTTCAAAATATTTCTTTTCCAAATCAGCCTTTTCATCATCCTTGCATCCCATAAGCCTGAACGAAATATGAGATAGTTGCATTTCTAGCTTAAGTATTTCTTCCTTTATATCAATATTCTCATTAGCCTGAGATTGTTTCTTTATGAGAACCAAATTTGCACGACCAAAGGGAGTGAACAAATTTGTGATTCGAAACTATTACCTCTGTGCAAGTTGCTTATGCAGCAGAATAGCACAAAAAAGCCATAGATATGCATACCCATGGCTTTGATAACGAAAATATTATATAAATTTTATATAAATATTGATATACTATGAATTAACTCCAATTAAACAAGGGGTACCATAAACCTGACAAAAAAGCATTTGTATTGATTTGTCCTGAGATTGTAGGTTTATTTTAATTATCACTTAAGTGTACCTCCTGTATTTTATGTAGATAGCATACCATATTACCCCAAAATTATCAATATTATATATACTTCACGTCTAAATTAAACGCTAAAGCCTTTTGCCCTAAGAAAGCCTTATCTTCAGAACGACCTATAAAGTCATCTCCAAACATTGAATACAATTCACCAGAAATAGTAAGCTCGGGAAGTTTTCCTATTAGCTTTTCTCCATCAGTTAAGAAAGCCAGTTGAACAGGTGTACCAAATACTCCTTCGGCTGTAAAATCTCCACCTGAAGCTATGAGAACTGCTACTGCTAATTTACCATTTAGAAGTTCCTTTAAGGTTTTATTACTTGATGCTACTTTAAAATATCTAGAAGCCAGGGAAGGAACCTTATCATATTCTGCTGAGGCACTTCCTGTTAGAGGCAAGCTAAATTGGTTTGCAGTCTTTTTATCAGTATAGGGGCTAATTATTCTTCCATTTTCAATTAGAGCATACTTATGATTTTTGTTTACAACACCTTCTGCATCAAAAAATTCGTATCCTGTTATGTCCTCTTTTTCTGCACTCTGATATAATGTAAAGCCTTCGTTAAACTTTTTCTCTCCCATAGTATCTTTGAATAAAGAAGCACCTGTGCCTACCTTATAACCGTTTAATTCTTCTATGACCTTTTTAAGTGGAAGCTGATCATCCGCCATAAATACTACAGGTAGTTTACCTTCAGTAGGTAACTTGACTTGATTCTTGTAAGCAGTTAATGTTTCTCTAATTATCTCCAATGTTTTTTCTCTGCTATATTCTCTATCTGCAAAAACTGCAAAGGCATCAAAAACATTTATTGATGACTTTTCCTTTATGACAAGCTCTACAATAATAATTCTATCTTTATGTGCCAAATCTAATCCTTTATCATTAAATAACCTAGTATCCATTTCCTGAATAGATATGTTGTTAGAGAAAATAAAGTCTGGAAATTCACTTCTTAATATTCTAAGTAGCTCTTCTACTTCCTTTACAAGCTCTTCATCGGAAAAAGTTTCTTCTCTATAATCTACTTTTTCAACATGGTTGCTTGAAGGCTCGTAAGGATATGGAATCTGAAGCTTTAAATTTTCTATAGCTCTCTTTTCAAGCACAGCTTCATCTACTTTACCTACTGCCCCTGCAATACCTATATATCCATTATCGTAAATCCTCAAGCCTGTTTTAGTAATATCTTTTTTTCTAACAGATTTAATTTCTGTTTGAACTACATTTATAGTGATTTCTCTTTCATTTTTAATATACTTTTCTTTTATCACCACTACACCCCCTATTGTACCGTAATATTATTTACTCTTATATAAGGTCCGCCCATGCCTACAGGTAGAGGCCATTGTTCAAATTTACCACAACCTCCTAGTGAGAAAGAAAGTATCTCTACCTCATCCGAGATTCCATCTATATTATGAAGAGTTTCCATTACATTGCCGCTAACAACTGCTATGTTTACAGGTTCCGCAATTTTTCCATTTCTAATCATATAAGAAACTCTAGGAGCAATAGTAAAAGTAGACATACCAGAACCATGATTTATTTCTTTTATTAATATCCCTTCTTTAACCTCGGAAATAAGCTCTTCTTTAGTTTTATCTCCAGCCTCAATATATGTAGAAGTCATTCTAACTATTGGCTCAAATTCAAAATTTAAGGCTCTGGCATTGCCAGTAGGATTTTCCTTAAGAGACTCTGCAGTAACGCTACTATGAAGTCTGCCTGAAAGAATGCCATTCTTAATTAAATATGTTTTATTTGCCTTAGTTCCTTCATCATCAAATGGTACAAAGCCACTGCCTAGAATATCTCCCTTATCAACTATGGACAGATTATCTGCCCCTACTTTTTTACCTATAGTCCATTCCTTCATCATGGCTTCATCTCCAACCATGAAATCAGCCTCACTTTTGTGCCCAAAGCTTTCATGAGTAAACACACCTGTTGCAATAGGCGCAAAAATAACAGTATATTTTCCAGGAGTTATTGGTTTAGCAGCTTTAGTATATTCAATATCTCTTTCTAAAGTCTTTTCGAGATTTTCTTGAAGTGATTTAAGCTCATTAAAATTAGTAGTTGTCTTATCGTATCCACCGTCAAAGGTTTTCCCGTCAATATTCAAAGAGTACCTATATACAACAGCACAGGTTTGATAATCAAACTTTAAATTAGCTCCTTTACTTGAATAAAACTCTTTTGTGGTTTTGCGATCAATGTAAATAGCTTTCCACATTTTTATCTCTTTTCTATTTGTTACAAGCGGAAAATATGATTTTAAGAGTTCTAATTTGTCATCTTGACTAACTTTTAAGATATCATTTTCTTTAAATTGAAAGAATTCACCTTCGTTAACTTCAAATTTTTTCACAACTGGATTATTCATAATATTTTCATTTTCTTTAGCCATTAGTGCCAGTCTATTTATTTCTTCCTGAATATTATCTATGTCTGTAGTAGAACTGTAGTACCATCTTTGGCCATCGAAAATTCTTATGAATCCACCCTTGTGATTTCTCTTTAAGTTTTGCATTAACTCTCCGTTTTGATAAGTGATTTCACTAACAGAAGCATCCTCTAGCCTTACATCTGTGTAAAGATTTTTTGGAAAAGTATACATGTAATACCCCCTTATTTTTTGAAGTATATTGCTTATTTGAAACTCTATTATCCACATGCGATTAAACTTTTATCCCATAAAATATATATATTATTATAATAGGATAATATATTCTTGACTTCATACTACTATTAAAAATTAACAATGTCAAACAATATTTTAATAAAATTAATAACGGCTACAAAAATATTAATAATTAGGTGAATCGTTTTTAATTGTCTAGGCATAAAAAATAAAAATAAGAAATACAGAAAATTTTCAAATTAACCCGAACGTATGTTTGCAAACTCTATATTTCATGGTAAAATATAGATAAGAGATAAACATTTGGAGTGATAACATGGAAATACTTAATAAACTTAAAATATTATCAGATGCTGCAAAATATGATGTGTCTTGTTCATCTAGCGGCAGCAATAGAAAAGGGAAAAAAGGAGAGGTTGGTAGCACTAGTCAAAGTGGTATATGTCATAGTTGGGCAGACGATGGCAGGTGTATTTCATTGCTTAAGGTTCTTTTTACTAACCATTGCATATATGACTGCGCTTATTGTGTGAACAGAGCTTCAAATGATGTGCCTAGGGCAATATTCACTCCTGATGAAGTGGTTAATTTGACAATTAATTTTTATAAGAGAAACTATATAGAAGGGCTCTTCTTAAGCTCTGCTGTATATAAAAACCCAAACTATACAATGGAGCTTTTGACAAGTACAGTAAAAAAGCTTAGAGAAGAACATAGGTTTAATGGATATATTCATCTAAAGGCAATACCTGGTGCAGATAAAGTCTTAATAGAAAAGGCAGGAATGTATGCAGATAGAATGAGTGTAAATATTGAACTGCCTTCTGATGAAGGGTTAAAACTACTGGCACCTCAAAAGAAAAAGGATGCTATTATTAAGCCTATGAATTTTATCAATTCAAGAATACATCAATCTTTAGAGGAAAAACAGAAATATAAATATTCTCAAAGCTTCGTTCCTGCTGGACAGACTACTCAGCTAATAGTAGGTGCTACTAAAGACAGCGACTTAAAGATACTTAGACTTTCGGAGGCGTTATACAAAGGATTTAAACTCAAAAGAGTATACTATTCAGCTTTTATACCAGTATCTACACATCCTAATCTTCCTGTATTAGCTTCACCACCATTAGTTAGAGAAAATAGGCTCTATCAGGCTGATTGGCTCTTAAGGTTTTATGGCTATAGTGCAGCTGAAATTCTTGATGACGAAAAGCCTGACTTTGATCTTGCCCTTGATCCTAAATGTGATTGGGCATTGAGAAACATTAATATGTTTCCTGTCGAGATAAATAAGGCAGAGTATTACTTATTATTAAGAGTCCCAGGCATAGGCGTTAAATCTGCAAGAAGAATAATTGCAGCAAGAAAGTTTGGAGCACTGAACTTTGAAGATTTAAGAAAGCTAGGAATAGTACTTAAGAGAGCTAGATATTTTATAACTTGTAATGGAAAACACTACGGCATTAAGAGCATGGACTCTTCTGCCATAAGAAACAGCATATTATTTAGCTTAGATAACAAAAATTCAAGAGAAGTTGGGGAGCAGCTTTCTATGTTCTCTATATATCCACAGCTATTACCTGCAAATGACATTATTTCAACCATAACGGGGGAATTATAATGCAACAATATATCTATGACGGAAGCTTTGATGGACTTCTAACTGCCATATATGAAGCCTACTATAGAAGACAAATACCTGAAGAAATACTATCAGAAGATAGTCTTCAACAAAACTTTCTTGTTAAAAAAATACATATTGAAACTGATGAAGAGAAGGCTAAGAAGGTATATAAATCAATAGAGACGAAGATTTCTGAACAAGCACTTAAAAACTGTTTTTATGTATTTCTTTCAGAAAGACTCGATAGAGGAACTATAATATATAAATATTTAAGACTTGGGTGGAAAATTGGAGAAAAAATAGACCAAAATCTATCAGATAACACAGTGCTTACAGTGCATAAGATTCGTCAGCAAGTAAGCAGAGAAGTACATAGAATGCTGGGGCTTGCCAGGTTTAGTCAAATGAATAATGGAGCTTATTATTCACAAGTAGAGCCAGATAACGATATAGTAGGTCTTATGGCCCCTCACTTTGCAGAAAGGATGTCAGATGAATATTGGATTATTCATGATGTAAAAAGAAATATTGGAGTAATGTATAATAAAGAAGAATGGATTATTAGAAACTTAGATATTACAAGAGAAATTATTTTTTGTGATAAGGAAAAGGATTATCAAAAACTTTGGAAGGAGTATTTTAATACTATTGCAATAAAGAACAAAATAAATCCTAAACTCCAAAAACAGCACATGCCTATAAGATATTGGAAGCACTTAGTTGAAAAGTAAACTTTCTGCCTTATTTCAGCCTAATTTCATGATATACATATTTAGATAATTTTATTATAATTATAGTGAACTATATTAGATATAGACTTCATACCACAAAAGTAGAAAAGATACCAATCAACAAACTAGGATAAGGAGAAATTAAATGAACGAAGTAATTCTTTATACTATATTTGCATTTGCTGTACTAGGATGTATAGATAAAGTATTAGGTAACAAATATGGATTAGGAGAAAAGTTTGAAGAAGGATTTATGTCAATGGGCAGTATGGCCATGAGTATAGTGGGAATTTACTCACTAGCACCTGTAATCTCAAGTCAATTGTCAAAAATAATTGCTCCACTATTTAGAGCTATAGGGGCAGACCCCTCTATATTTCCAGGCTCTATTCTTGCATGTGATATGGGAGGATATATTTCAGCAGCTAGAATGGCACAGACAAAAGAGATGGGACTATTTTCCGGACTTATTTTAGCATCTATGTTAGGCGCTACAGTGGTCTTTACAATCCCTATTGGAGCGGGAATTATTAAAAAGGAAGACCAATATTTTTTTACTAAAGGAATATTATCAGGCATGATAACTCTTCCTATTGGAAGCATTGTTGGAGGAATACTTCTAGGTATCAATATATCTGAACTTATGATCAACTTGATCCCAATTATTTTAATGTCTTTAGTTTTAGCAATTGGGCTTATTAAATGGCCAGAAAAATTGATAAAAGGTTTTGGCCTTTTTAGCAAGCTAATAGTTGCTATTGGCTCATTTGGGCTCATTATAAGTATTTTTGAAAGAATTTCAGGTATAGTTATTATACCAGGAATGGAGCCTTTTGATGAAGGATTAAAGATAGTTGGAAGTATTGCAATAGTACTTTGTGGAGCTTACCCAATGATGTATTTAGTGACAAAAGTGTTTAAAAAGTCTTTCTCAAAAATAGGTGAGAAAATAGGTATAGGAGAAAATGCAGTTGCAGGTATTATAATTTCTCTTGCTAATAATGTTCCTGCCTTTATTATGATGAAGGACATGGACCAGAGAGGAAAGGTGATATGCTCGGCATTTGCTGTAAGTGGAGCTTTTACATTTGGTGGCCAGCTTGGTTTCGTAGCTAGTATTGATAAGACAGTTATAGTTCCTTTTATTGCATCAAAGCTAGTAGCAGGTATTAGTGCTGTTTTATTGGCCACACTTCTCACTAGAAATATTAACGAACATAATAAGTTTACTTATGTTGAAGCCAAAATAAATCTAGACTCTATTTAAAGTAAGGTTTTATTTCTTATATGGACTATATTTTTTAGAAAGCATTAACATAATATATTAGGATAGATAAAAGGAGGATTCGTATGAAAGTAAATGAAAAACTTCAAGCTCTTAGAAAGCTAATGAAGGAAAGAGGAATGGATGCTTATGTAATACCTAGCTTTGATGCCCATCAAAGTGAATATGTACCTGAGCATTGGAAATCAAGAGCATGGATATCTGGCTTTACAGGTTCTGCAGGTACTGTAGTAGTCACATTAGATGAAGCAGGATTATGGACTGATGGAAGATATTTTATACAGGCAGAAAAAGAGCTTAAAGGAACGGAGATTAAGCTTTTTAAAATGAGACAACCAGGTGTTCCTACATATTCAGAATGGGTTTCAGGCGTACTTAAAGAAGGAAATTGCGTCGGCTTTGATGGAAAGGTCTTTTCATGTAATCAAGCTAAGGAGCTAGAAGGAAAACTAAAAGACAAAAATATAAAAACAGATGATAGATATGACCTAGTTGACATCATTTGGGAAGACAGACCTGAGCTGCCATTAGAAAAGATATATATGCATGAAGTAAAATATGCTGGTAAATCTACAAAGGAAAAACTTCATATAGTTAGAGAAGAAATGAAGAGAAAAGGTGCAGAATACTACTTGCTAAGTAGCCTTGACGATATAGCTTGGCTTTTTAATATCAGAGGTAATGATGTAAACAATAATCCAGTAACCATATCCTACGCATTAGTTTCAATGAAAGAGGCTATATTCTTTATAGACTCTAGAAAAATAACTGATGAAGTAAGACATTTCTTAAAAGAAAATGGTGTAGAAGTAAAAGAATATGAGGAAATAGAAAATTCACTGAAAAACATAGAAAAAAGTTCAAGTGTTTTTTATGATCCAAACAAAATAAGTAGATGGCTATACGGTTGTATGCCAGAAAGCACTAAAAAAGTTCAGGGAAAAGATATCTGCATGCTTCTTAAAACTATAAAAAATGAAGTAGAGATTGAAAACCTTAGAAAATGTCATATAAAAGATAATGTTGCAATGGTTAAGTTTTTATATTGGCTTGATAAGAATGTAGACTCAGAACAAATAACAGAAATATCTGCTACAGATAAGCTTGAAGACTTTAGAAGACAGCAAGAAAACTTCATAGATACAAGCTTTGATACCATAGCAGCATATAAAGACCATGCAGCTATGATGCACTACAAGGCTACAGAAAAAAACCAATACACATTAAAACCAGAAGGAATGTTTTTAGTAGACTCTGGGGGACAATACTTAGATGGTACTACTGATATTACAAGGACTATGATCCTAGGGGAAATAACAGACGAAGAAAAAAGAGATTTTACCTATGTTCTAAAAGGACATATAGCCTTATGTAGAGCAAAGTTTTTACATGGAGTAACTGGAACTAATCTTGATGTATTAGCAAGACTTCCACTATGGGAGCAAGGAATAGACTATAAATGTGGTACAGGACATGGAGTAGGATTTTTATTAAGTGTACATGAGGCACCTCAAAGATTTAGCATAGAACATAATGATACTAGATTAGAAAAGGGTATGGTAATAACTAACGAGCCCGGTGTATATAAAGAAGGAAAACACGGTATACGTACAGAAAATACTTTATTAGTAGTTGAAGATCAATTAACAGATTCAGGACAATTTATGAAATTTGAAGTATTAGCCTATTGCCCAATAGACCTAGATGGAGTTGACATTAGCTTGTTAACAGAAGTAGAGAGGGAATGGCTAAATAACTATCATAAAGACGTTTATGAAAAGCTATCTCCATATCTAAATGATGAAGAAAGAGAGTGGCTTAAGAGAGAAACGAGAGAAATTTAAGAATTAAATATGTAATTTTAAGAAAAATGTCATCTAAGCGAAGTGAACACATTTCTTTTGGGATTTGTTACTACGTTCAGATGACATTTATTTTTTGAAAGACATACTTTCCATGACATGAATAATTGATTAAAAGTAATTAAAGTAATATAATCAATATTGTTAATATTTACTAGTAATTCAGATTATATACTATGGAGATGGAAATTATGAACACACTAAAAACACATAAGGTTCAGTTAATTGAGACTATAATACTACTTATACTTTTTTTTATAAAGGCGCTAGTTTACAACTATTTAACTGAAAATTCAAATGTAAACCTAAGACTTAGCATTATAAGCCTAGGGTACATAATTTTTGTTATTTCTCTAGTTAATTTTTTTACAGTAAAAAAGCGCAGTATTACACTACTAATCATATATTCAATAATTTCTATTATAATGTTTACAGATGCTGCATATTTTAAATACTTCAACCAGCTCACTTCTGTAGTTGTTTTAAGACAGATAACTCAAGTAGGTACCATAGGTGAAAGTATAACTCATGTTTTAAGACCAATGAATTTCCTATTAGTTGCAGATGTAATGCCCTTGACAATTTATTATTTATATAGGCGTAAATTTAAACCAATTAAGAACTTATTTAGTCTTGGCAAAAAGCAAGCTTTTGGTGCCTTTGCAGTAACATTATTATTAGTTGTATCATCAGTCTTTATGGTAAATGCTCTTGATGACGATATAAATTTGTTTAAGCAAGAATTTTTTACTTATCATATAAGCGATATATACAACATTTTCTTTGCTAAAAATGAAGTTGATGACATGGACGAATTTATTAAGGAAACAATGGAGAAGACTACATACAAAGATAAAAATCTCTATGGTGTTGCAAAAGGCAAGAATGTTATAACTATTCAAGTAGAAGGACTTCAAAATTTTGTAATAGATAGAGAATATAATGGACAAGAGCTCACTCCAAATTTAAATAAGCTTATAAAAAGAGACAGTATTTACTTCGATAGATATTATCAACAATTGGGCAGAGGAAATACATCAGATGCAGAATTCGTGTCTCATAATTCGCTGTATCCAGCCATGGACGGACAAACTTATTTATTGTATTATGGGAACACGTTTTACGGTTTGCCTTGGATATTAAAAGATAATGGCTACAGTACAACAGCTTTCCATGGTTATAAGCCTTCCTTTTGGAACAGAGATAAGGCTTATCCATATCAAGGTTTTGATAGATTTATTAGTGAAGAAGATTATACAGCTACAGAGCCTTTAATAGGATTAGGAATAAATGATAGTGAATTTTTTAAACAATCAGTTGATTATATTAAAAATACTGAAAAGCCTTATTATGCATTTTTAGTTACTTTATCTAGTCATCATCCATTTACTTTGCCTGATCAGTATAAGCAAATTCAGCTAATGGATAAACACAAAGACACTTTATTTGGAAATTATATTCAATCTATAAATTATGTAGATGTTGCCATAGGTGAATTTATAGAGGATTTGAAAAATGAAGGTCTTTATGAAGATACAATTATTAATATATACGGGGACCACTTTGGACTAGCTTCTATAGATGAGGCTAATAAAAGAATAATGACAGAATATCTTGGCTATGACTATGATTTTGATGAAATGATGAGAATTCCTCTTATTATACATATACCTAAATCAGGGATAAATCAAAGAGTTTCCACTACTGGAGCACAGATAGACTTTTTACCTACACTATTAAATTTACTAGGAATTGAAAATAAGAAGGGAATTATGCTAGGTCAAGATTTAATTAACACCACAGAAGGTTTTGCAGCTCAGCAAGCATATATGTTGAAAGGCTCATATATTAAAAATGATGTAGTATTTTCTATGTCTAAAGATGGAATATATATGCATAGCAGAGCTTGGAATCCTAATACTAGAGAACCTGTAGAGCTAGACAAATGTAAAGAAGATTATGAAAGAGCAGTTGACGATATAAATAGGTCGAGTTACATATTAAAGAATGACTTGCTGAAAAAATACATTAAAGATAAAAAAGAACTAGCAAATGAAGACTAGCTTAAACAAAAATCAGATATTACAAATTGTAAATAATCTTATTTAAATTGAAAAAACTAATAGAAGTCAAGAGAAATACGTTTTTTAGTGTATCTCCCTTGACTTTTATTATTGGCATTTGACAATAATAAAAAATAGGAGTAAAATATAATTAGCAAATGCCAATAATAAATAAAATCAATACAAAGAGGAGGAGTAGAGAATGATAATTGGAATCTCTGCCAAAGGAAATACACTAGATAGCTTACTTGATGAAAGGTTTGGACGTTGTGAATATTTTCTAATATACGATACAGAAAATGAACAGCTCAATGTATTAGAAAACAAAGGACAAACAGCTTCAGGTGGTGCGGGTATCAAAGCAGCACAACAACTAATCGATGAAAAAGTAGATTTAATAATCACAGGACATTTAGGGCCTAATGCTTATGAATTAATAGATAAAGCAGGCATTAAAGCTTATAAATGCAATAGAATGCTCATAAGCTCTGCTATTCAAAAACTAAAAAACAATGAATTATCAGAAATAAATGAGGCAGGTCCCGCTCATCATGGTGCATAAAAAGCTAGCGAGGAGGTAACAACTTGAATATTGCAGTTTTAAGTGGCAAAGGAGGAACAGGAAAAACCACTGTCTCTACCAATCTTGCATTAGCTTTAAATTCAAATTATATAGATTGTGATGTGGAAGAACCAAATGGATTTCTATTCCTAAAACCTGAGATATATCATACAGAAAGGGTTGAAACAGAATACCCTGTCATAGATAAACAGAGATGCGTATCTTGTGGAGCATGTGTAGAAGTCTGTCAGTTCAATGCTCTAGCAAATGTTAATAATAACATTATGTTGTTTGAAAAATTATGTCATGGTTGTGGTGCTTGTAAAATTGCATGTAATTATGAAGCCCTAACATATGATAAAAGAGAAATAGGTAAAATTGAGAATGGAGAAGCCTATGGAATAAAATGCAAAAGGGGTATATTAAACATTGGAGAGCCTATGGCTGTTCCTGTGATTAGACAATTGCTTCAAAATCTACCACATGAAAAAAACATTATAGATTGCCCTCCTGGCACATCATGTAATGTAGTTAATTCACTAAGATATGCAGATAGTGCAATACTAGTTACAGAGCCTACAAAATTTGGACTACACGACTTAAAAGTAGCTGTAGAACTTGTAAAGATGTTTAAAATCCCATTTGGAATAATTATAAACAAAGATGATGGAAAAGAAAACGAAATACGGGAATACTGCAAAGAAGAAAATATAGACATAATTGGTAGTATTCCATATAAAAAAGATATAGCAAAAGAGTATTCAAAGGGAGAAATTCTTTACCACAATCCATATTATAGCTCTATGTTTGATAAATTAGCTAACAATGTAGAGGGGGTGTTTAGATGGAATTAGTAGTATTAAGTGGGAAAGGAGGAACTGGGAAAACTACTATTGCAACATCACTATCTGAGCTAGCCAAGGATGTAGTGAGAATAGATTGTGATGTAGATGCATCAAACTTTTACCTATATTACAATGGGAAAGATACGAATAAACAAGATTTTTATGGTGGGAAAAAAGCGGTTATAGATGAAAGTAAATGCATAAAATGTGGTAAGTGTGAAGAAATCTGCAAATTTGATGCTATACACAACAATAGAATAGATGTTTTTGCTTGCGAAGGTTGTGGTGCATGTGTTCTCGTTTGTCCCGAAAAAGCTATCGATCTTGAAGAGGAAAAAGCAGCACAGGCTTTTATTACCGAACTAGACAAAGGTATTATTTCTAGAGCAGAAATGGAGATTGGAAGTGACGGTTCAGGAAAGCTAGTAACTTTACTTAGACAAAATGGTAGAAAGTTTTCTAAAAATGAAAAACTTACTATAATAGATGGCTCTCCTGGCATTGGATGCGCTGTAATAGCATCTATTACTGGATGTGATGCTGTACTAGTAGTTACTGAGCCAACAGTATCTGGTCTAGAAGATCTCATGAGAGTTACAGCTTTGTGTGAACATTTCGGCTTATATACAATGGTATGTATAAATAAATATGACATAAACGAAGAAATGAGCGAAGAGATACAGAATTTTATAGAGCAGCAACAATTAAAATTAGTAGGGAAAATTCCATATGATGATATTGTGATGAAATCTATAAACGAATTAAAGCCAATTATATATTATGAGAAAAGTGTAGCAGGTAAGGCTATTAAAGACATGTGGCTAAATATAAAAAAAATAATATCTTAGGAGGAATGTAAAATGAAGATAGCAATAGCTAGTGAAGAAAAATATGTAAGTGGACATTTTGGACATTGTGAGGGTTTCACAGTTTATGAGGTAGAAAATGATAAAACATTGAGTAAGAAATTTACACCAAATCCAGGACATAGACCAGGATTCCTTCCAGTATTTTTAAAAGGACAAGATATAGATGTAATAATATCAGGAGGTATGGGAGAAACAGCACAACAGTTGTTTAATGAAAAGGGAATAGAGGTAATAGTAGGAGCACAAGGACTTTGCGATGCAATAATTCAAAAATATATAGATGGAGAACTTAAGTCAACAGGAAGTGTTTGTAGAGAACATCAGCATGAAGGGCATTGTAATGAATAGTTTTAAAGGATGATTATATGGATAGGGAGTTAGTACCCTTTAAAAAAATAATTGAAAGAAATGGTAACATATTTACGCTTCAAAAACAAATAATACTAAAAATAATATTGGAATCCAAAGAGCACTTAAATGCAAAAGAAATTTATAAAATAGTTAAAGATAAAAACATTGGTCTTGCCACAGTTTATAGAAATCTAAAAGAATTTCATGAACTAGGTATATTGAAAGAGCTAAATGTTAATGGCATCAGCTATTATGAAATGAAAATATATAGTAGAAAACCTCTTCATATACATTTGAAATGCTACAAATGTGATAATATAATAGATATAGATAGCAGAGGACTTAATCTAGAATATTTGAAACTAAATAAAATAATTGAAGAAAAAAACAATATAGAAATATCTGATATAGATATTATTTTTATAGGACTATGTAGCGAATGTAAGGAGGAAGGGAAATGGCGAGACCAGTAAAGTTCAGAAGAGTAGAGTTTCTTCCAGAAGACACTTATTTTATACCTTGGGGGAAGCCTAAATGTGAAATTCAAGAAATAGCTCTAAATGTTGAAGAATTAGAAGCTATGAGGTTAAAAGACATAGAAAAATTAACACAAGAAGAATGTGCTGAAAAAATGCATATATCACGTCAAACTTTTCAAAATATTATAGATAGCGCTAGAGAAAAAGTTGCGATAGCATTGACAGAAGGGAAAGCTATAAGAATAGGTGGAGGATATTATACTACTAACCATTGTAAATTTAGATGTATGGACTGCAATAGTATTTATCAAGTAAATTTTGAACGTGATAAAAATAATTGCCCAAATTGTGGCTCTAAAGATGTAGTATGCAGTAAAAAAACTAAATCCTGTAGAAGATGGTGCAGAGAAGAAGGCAAATAACTAATATTTTAAGATTTGTGTAATAGAAGATATGGACTAATGAAAAACTAATTAATTAGGAAACAATTAAATATTATGAATTAGCAAAAACTGAGCGTGTTCCATTTACGCTCAGTTTTTGCTAGTTTATTAATCTTTTCTTTGCTAACAAATCATTTGTCATTATTCATCACCTCTCTAAAATATGCATATATATTATGTATAAATATTAACTAAATAGAGTAACGTAATTGAAAGTATAACTTATCCACAAAAAGTTAATAATTATAACAATTATTTAGTTGGAAAGGGGTATAAATGTGGATAGTATTAAAAATAAAGAGGGGAAGTCTAAAGGATTTAATAAAAATTTCAATCAATTTATTAGCAAATTAAAAAATAATTTTGCAGCAAATGGAGTTAGTGAAGATGAAAGATTTTTGGAACAATTAAATCAAGCTCATGAGGAATGGCATAACGCAGAGTTATATTTTCAAAGTGTTACTGAACCTGATTTAATAGATTATGCAATATATAAAATGGAGGCTTCAAAAACAAAATATGTATATCTTTTGAAGCAGGCAAGAGAAATGGGTATAAAAGCTGAAAATGTAAACAATAGCTTGTAATATTTGTCCACGAAAGCCTATATATTAGATAATATAAAAGGAGATTCATCTAGGTTAAAAACAATAAAAATATTATGACAAACTTTTATTTTAAAATTACTAATATAGAGGTGATAAATATGGGGTTAGAAATAGAACTTGGTGTAATACTTGCTTATGCTGCAGGACTAATTCTTTTATATTTTATTGGATGGATTCTTATTATACCGATAAAATATCTAGTAAAACTAATAATAAATGGTGTAATCGGAGGAATTCTTTTATTATTAGTAAACTTTTTAGGTGGATTTATAGGCATATATATAGCCATTAATCCAATAACAGCCATAATAGTGGGATTTTTAGGAGTTCCTGGAGTTATCTTACTTATAGTTTTACAATATATAATATGAAAAAATAGAAAATTTGAAATTTCACTAATTTTCTGGTTTAATATATATAAGGACAAAAAAACCAAAGGAGGAATTTAAATGGTAGCACCTAAACTAAAAGCGGAGGTTAGAAACAATGCAGGTAGAAGAAATTGTAACAAACTTAGAGCATCAGGATATGTTCCAGGGGTAATATATGGTCATGGTGAAGACACTAAAGCTATCAAGCTTGATAAGCAAGAACTAAATAAAATTCTAAGCAAACATGGTAGCACCGGAACAATTGAACTTGAAATAGCAAGCGAATTAGTTCCTGTGTTAATTAAAGAGGTGCAAAGAGACCCAATAAAAGACTTTGTACTACATGCTGACTTTCAGAAATTATCAGCTGACAAAAAAGTCAGAGTACGTATACCAATAGCTATTCAGGGAAGAGAACTTGTAGAAACGAGAACATCAGGAGTTGTTGAGCAACAATTGATGGAAGTTGAACTCCAATGTCTTCCTAGATATATTCCACAATATATTACTGTAGATGCTTCTAATCTTGAATTTGGAGATATTATTAAACTTTCAGATCTTGATATTGCTAAAGATGAAAACTATGAGATATTTACAGAACTAGATGAAGTAATAGTGTCCTTAACAGCTAGTAGTAAGCATGAAGAAGTAGAGGAAAAAGAAGTTCCTATTTATGAAAGCGAAAAAAGTATACTGGATGATTAGTTATAATAACAAGGCCCAAGATATAAAATCTTGGGCTTTGTCATATTATCTTATCACTTTTAAACTTGATTTTTTAGAAGCTCTTTCACTATTAAAACGGATAGTTCCAGAGCCTTGCGCTGATTTTCTCTCAGGTACTTTAATAATGCTAACCGCATCAACAAATATAAATGCTTGGAATATAAAAATAGGTATAAGAAGTAAGACTAACAGGATGATTTTCATATTATCATCTCCACTACAAATATTTACAATAAAATGTAAAAGATACAAAATAAGTTCCTATTTTTACATTATATCAAGAATAAATCTTTTTTTCTATAGAGAATTAGCACTAATAATGAATAAAGATGCAGAAAAATTGTTATTATATTAAATAAATTGCATAAGTTTAGAAAATTTAAGATTGATCTTATGTGATTATATAAAAAAAGAAAAGGTGAATTATTCACCTTTTCTAGTTTTCTATTTTTTCAATGTCTACAATAACCATCTGTTCATATTCATTTAAATAATAAGAGAATTTAACTTCTTGATCCATTTCTAAGCTTCCTACAATTTCTTTTACTTCTTCTGAAAGCCTATATGGAGTTGCTTCTCCATCTACTATTATTTCACAAGAATTGCTATCAGCAAGGCCAACAAATACTCCTGTCTCTTCCACTACTTCTTTTAAATCATTTTCCACAACATTAACCTTCTGGAATTCACCAAAGTCAACTTTTCTTGAATCTTTAGAGATTCTAATTAAAGCATTTGGATAAGTCAAGACCTCAGTTACCATTTCATCAGGCTTCGGAGCATTGACTTTAGCATTAACTAAAATAGAATCTTCTTTTCCAACTACTGATGTAATTTCTACAGAATAGCCACCAGTAGGCATTTCTCCAGCACTTACTAAAATATATTTGTGCCCTTCGAAATCAATTGAAGAAATTCCTTCTGCTTTATAGTTTTCATTGTACCATTCTTCTAACTTGTTATTTATTAATGCATCTGAACCTACCACTTCAAAGTCAATGTCTCCAATTACAGTAGATGTGTTTTCCTTTGAACATGCAGTAAACAATGATAAGCTTAGAATCATTACTAATAATAAACTAATTAGTTTGTGTTTCTTCATTGTTACCTCCTTCTATGTTTAATCAAATTATTTTATCTTTTAGACGCAATAGAATAAAAAAAGTTCCCAATAATAGTTCAACCCCTAAAGAGTAAAAGTAAGAACAATGGTCATGCAATGAGAATAGAATATAATATAAGGGCAATAATTAAGATAACTGATTTAAGGAGTTGGTCTTGTGAAGCCTATTTGTCAGATATGTAACGGAACAGAAAATAATGGAATAAACCTGCTAGGCCTACATTTATGTAGGGGATGTCTAGATGCAATATCAGAAGCAGAAATAGGAGATATAAGGTACGAATATTATAAATCTGTAATTAAAAAGATATGGCTTGATTACATAATTGAATACAGCTAAAACAAAAGGTATAGAGGAGCTCTATATCTTTTTAATTGGAGTGAGCTTTAGAATTATTCATATACAAAACCATGAGCGTATATTTCATTGTATTTCTCTCATTATTAAACAAAAATAAAGGATAATTCATATTAATAGTAGAAATAATACACAGGAGGAATGGTATGAAAACACCAATAATTAATGGACTAAAAAAGTATGCACTAGAGAATAATAAAAGATTTCATATGCCTGGACATAAGGGAAAAGAACTCCTAAGATTTTTAGGAGAGCTCATACCAGAAATAGATGTAACAGAAGTAGAAGGTACCGATAACCTGCATAACCCAAGCACCATAATATATGAAAGTCAAAGATTAGCTGCAGAGACTTTTGGAGCAATAGAAACTTTTTATTCGGTGAATGGAACTACTGGAGGACTACATGCAGCAATAACTGCAACAGTTAGGCCAGGAGGAAAGGCTTTAATACAAAGGGATTGTCATAGAGCAGTATACAATGCCCTTATACTTGGTAAGATAACACCTAAATATATATATCCAAAATATAGCGAAGAAAACAATATTGTTACCACATTAGGGCCAGAAGAAATAGACAAGGAGCTTTCACTAGATAGTGATATAGATGCTGTAATAATTACATATCCTACTTACTATGGTATATGTTCAGATATTAAAAACATAGCTGAGGTTGTGCATAAACATAGAAGGGTATTAATAGTAGATGAGGCTCATGGTAGTCATTTAAAATTCAATAATAGACTTCCTACTTCTGCACTAGATGCAGGAGCAGACATAGTAATACAGAGTACCCATAAGACCCTTCCAGCATTTACTCAAAGCTCCATGATTCATGTAGGGTCTCATAGAGTAGATATTGAAAAACTTAAGTCGATGATTTCCATTTTCCAAACTACTAGTCCTTCATATATACTTATGTCGTCCATTGACTTCGCAATAGATTACATGAGAAATCATGGAAAGGACAAGCTAGAAATCTTGCTTAACAATATAGAAAAATGGACTACTTATATGAAACAAATAGAAAAGGTCAATATACTAGATAAGGGTTCATTAGATAGCCAAATATTTGACTTTGACAACACGAAGATACTCATGAAAATAGATGGACTAACAGGCAAATCTATGGAAAATATTTTAAGGGAAAAATATAAGATTCAGCTTGAGATGAGTGACTATTATTATGGACTTGCATTAACATCTGTATTAGATGAAGATGAGGAACTTGAAAGATTAGCATATGCAGTTGAGGATATATCAAAAAAACATTTCTATGTAGATAGAAATAAGAATAATATAGATATAAGAAAAATTAAACCAGATATAAATATATCATTATACGATGCATTCCATAGCGAAAAAACAGAGATACAGTTTACTAAAAGTAGTGGAGAAATATCAGGAGATTTTATAATTCCTTATCCGCCAGGTATTCCAATATTATGCCCTGGAGAGGTAATCTCAGATGATATTATTTCATATATTGAGACACTTAAAAAAAATAATATACAAATATTAGGTTTTTTAGATTATAATAGAGAGAAGATAAAAATCGTAAAAAAGCAGAACATAAGAGCATAATGAAAGGAAGATCATAAGATGAAAGGATTGTTTATTACATTAGAAGGACCAGATGGATCAGGGAAAAGTACAATAGCCAGACTTTTAGCAGACTATTTGAAAGAAAAAGGCTACGATGTAGTTACTACCAGAGAGCCAGGAGGAACTAAAATAAGCGAAGATATAAGAGATATAATTCTTGATACAAATAACACTAACATGTCATATGTGACGGAGGCACTTTTATATGCAGCTTCAAGAGCACAGCATGTTTCTCAAAAGATACGTCCAGCTATAGAATCAGGAAAAGTAATAATATGTGAAAGGTTCGTTTTATCAAGCCTTGTTTATCAAGGTATAGCTAGAGGGCTTGGTATAGAAAAAGTTAAAGAAATAAACGACTTTGCAATTCAAGGTATAAATCCTGATTTAATACTATTTTTTGATATACCACCAGATGTTGCTCTTAAAAGGAAAACAAAAAAGAACCAAGGAGATAGACTAGAAAGAGAAAAACTTGAATTTCATAAAAAGGTATATGAGGGATACTTAAGTTTAATAGATATTTACAAGGAAAAAATTAATCTAATAGATGCAACAAAAACAAAACATAATACATTCCAACAGGTAAAGGTAGCCCTAGATAATTTATTAGAAAAATCTAAGGAGGAGTAAAATATGAAACTTGTTATTGCCATAACTCAAGATGATGATACTGCTAATCTAGTTTCTAAACTTACAGAAGAAGGCTTTAGAGTTACTAAGCTAGCTTCCACAGGTGGTTTTCTAAAGGCAGGAAACACAACCCTATTAATAGGAGTCGATGACGAGAAGGTAGAAGAGCTAGTTAAGGTAATAGAGAAAGTATGCAAACCAAGAGAGGTTACGACTGCCGTATCTCCAATGCCATTAGTAGAAGACACTTATATTCCATATCCATATAATATAAAAGTAGGAGGAGCAACTGTTTTTATATTGGATGTTGACAGATACGAGAGAATTTGAAAGGAGGTAAAAAAATGAAGCTAATTATATCCATAGTTCAAGATGAAGACGCTCCTAAACTTGTTGATAAATTAATGAAAACAGGATATAGTGTAACTAAGTTAGCATCTACAGGCGGGTTTTTAAGGTCAGGAAACACAACCCTACTAATAGGAGTAAAAGATGAAGAAGTAGATAATGTAATAAGTATCATAGAAGAATTATGCAAAACTAGAAAGATGATAACTACTCCACCTCCTCCAGTTTCCTGGTCATCTGGAATTTATATGGCATATCCAATAGAAGTCCAAGTAGGAGGAGCTACAATATTTGTCGTAGATATAAACAGGTTTGAAAAAGTTTAGGGGAGATATATTATGAAGATAAATGATGTGACAAATAAGTCAGCTCAGACTATTGACTTATCAAACACACAGGACGTAAAAAAGAAAGGAACTTATAAAACTAAGTTTACAGATGAATTAAAAAGGGCGGACCAGCTAACTGTGAAGGAGAGATTGGAAAATCTCCTTGAAAGAATAGACAAACAAGCTGATAGATTGTCAAAAAACACTACAATAAAAGAAGTATTGGCATATAAAACTCTTATCTCTGAATTTTTAAAGGAATCTGTAGATAGTATGGTAAAATTTAAAAAAAGTAGCTTTCTTGACAGTAGAGGAAGACATAGAGTTTATGGTATTATAAAAAGAGTAGACGAAGAGTTAGAAGGACTAACAAAAGATGTATTGTCAAAAGAAAAGGACAATATAAAAATACTAAAGAGGCTAGATGATATAAGAGGCTTGATTCTAGACATATACTTGTAGTGAGGGTTGATTATGGACTTTAATGATATAATAGGGCATGAAAAGATTATTGAAAGCCTGAAGAATGCAATAAGGAATAACTTGGTTTCACATAGCTATCTTTTTGAAGGACCAAAATCCATTGGAAAAGAAAAAATAGCTAGAGTGTTTGCCAAAACCTTATTATGTCAGAAAGGTGGAGATAGTCCTTGCAACACATGCCCATCTTGTTTGAAAATAGAATCGGGAAATCATCCTGATTTTCATGTGGAATATCCTGATAAAGATTCATTTAAGAAAGAGCAAATAGAAGAACTTCAAAGAACTATTAGGAAAATCCCACTAGAATCCAATAAAAAGATATATATACTAGATGATGTAGATAAAATGACACAACAAGCACAAAATAGTTTTTTAAAAACCTTAGAGGAGCCACCAGGGTATGCAGTAATCATATTACTTGCTACTAATGGATACAGCTTACTTCCTACTATAGTTTCAAGATGTCAAGTAGTAAAATTTACTTCAGTTGAGAAGCACAAAATAGAAAAAGCATTAATTAATATTTACAACCGTACAGAAGAGCAGGCAAGATTTATTTCATCATTTTCAAATGGTATAATTGGAAGGGCTATAGAATTGTCAAAGTCAGATGATTTTAAGCTTCTTAGGGACGAAACAATAGAAAAACTAAATATTGTTATCAACGGAGATAAACTGAAGGCTTTTTCAGTCAGTGAATTTTTTGAACAGAATAAAGAGCTTATTGACGAAATCATGGATATTATTTTATTATGGTATAGGGATTTATTAATATATAAAGAAACAGGGAATATAGATTTTTTGATTAATAGAGACAAGACTGATTTAATTTCTTGTCAATGTCAAAAACTATCAAAACAAAAGATAATGGATATAATAGATGTAGTAAATAGGACTAAAGATGACATTCGTTCCAATGTAAGCTTTCAACTAGCCATGGAAGTAATGCTTTTAAAGATTCAGGAGGTATAAAATATGGTAACTGTCGTGGGAGTTAGATTTAAAAAAGCAGGAAAAATATATTATTTTGACCCTGATAATATAGATATACAAAAGGATGACTTTGTTATAGTAGAGACTGCTAGAGGAATAGAATTTGGGCAGGCTGTAGTTGGAATAAAGGAAATAAGCGAAGAGGAAATAGTTCCTCCTCTTAAGAAAGTGTTAAGGGTGGCAACTGAGGAGGACGCCATAAGCAATGAAGAAAATATTAGAAAAGAAAAAGAGGCATTCGAAATATGTCTTAAAAAAATAGAATGCCATAATCTTGATATGAAGTTAATAGATGTAGAATATACTTTTGATAACAATAAAGTTATTTTTTACTTTACTGCTGATGGAAGAGTTGATTTTAGAGATCTTGTAAAAGATTTAGCTGCAATATTCAAAACTAGAATAGAGCTTAGACAAATAGGTGTTAGAGATGAATCAAAGATGATAGGAGGGCTTGGCCCATGTGGACGAACTCTTTGCTGCTCAACATTCCTAGGAGAATTTGCTCCAGTATCTATTAAAATGGCAAAGGAACAGAGCCTATCATTAAATCCTACAAAGATATCAGGTATATGCGGTAGACTTATGTGCTGTTTAAAATATGAGCATGAAATGTATGAGAAGATATTAGAAAAACTTCCAAGTATAGGTTCAATAGTGATGACACCTAATGGCAGAGGTATAGTTGTAGAAACAAATACACTTCTCGAAATTGCAAAAGTAAAAGTTAAGCTACCAGATGATACAGAAGACATAATACCTTTTGTAATTGATGAAATAAAGGAAGTAGAAAAGCCAGCTGCACAAGTAGAGGAAAACACATGCATAGATGTGGAAGACATAGATGATATAAAGAAGTTAGAGGATCTTATGAAAGAAGAATAGATAATATTAAATATTTATTAAAATGCTTTAATTTAAAAAAAATTAATGATACAATATTAAAGGATATATGCAATGTCATTATCTTAAGGAGGTGAACCCTGATGGCTTACAAAATTACAGATGCATGCATAAGTTGTGGAGCATGTGAAGCAGAATGCCCTGTAAACGCTATTAGTGCAGGAGATGATAAATACGTAATAGATGCAGAGACTTGTATTGAGTGTGGAGCTTGTGCAAATGTTTGTCCAGTAGATGCACCAATACCAGAATAATATTGTACTTATCTAATAAAAAAAGACCCGAAAGGGTCTTTTTTATTTTTTCTTACAAAATGGTATAATACTAGAAGGAAGATATTCGCTTAATGACATAAATAGGGAGAGAGTTTATGGATCAAGTAATATTAAAAGAAAACGAAAGAATAGATGATCTTCAATGTAAAGGACTTAAAATAATACAAAACACAGAAGGATTTTGCTTTGGAATGGATGCAGTACTTTTATCCAATTTTTGTGATATGAAGAAAAACTCTGAGGTAATAGACTTAGGTACAGGCACAGGCATAATACCACTGCTTATATTGGCGAAAAACAATGTAAAAAAGGTATATGGAATAGAAATACAAGAAGAAGTTGCAGAAATGGCTAAAAGGACTATGGCAATGAATAGACTTGAAGACAACATAGAGATAATCAACACTAATCTTATTAAAGCACCTGAAATATTAGGCGTAAATAAATATGATTCAGTTACATCAAACCCACCTTATATGCTTCAAGGAGGAGGCTTAATAAATCCAGAAGACAAAAAAGCCATATCTCGGCACGAAATAACCTGCACCTTAGAGGATGTAATAAGAACTGCCAGTAGGCTGTTAAAGCATAATGGAAGCTTTTTCATGGTACATAGGCCTCATAGGATAGTAGATATTTTTTGCTTACTTAGACAATATAAGCTTGAGCCTAAAAAAATCAGATTTG
Source organism: Proteiniborus sp. (assembly GCF_040308045.1). Classification (NCBI taxonomy): domain Bacteria; kingdom Bacillati; phylum Bacillota; class Clostridia; order Eubacteriales; genus Proteiniborus; species Proteiniborus sp. The sequence continues at coordinate 82,837 of NZ_JAWRHZ010000061.1, read as the reverse complement.
TACATCCAAAGGTTGGGGATAAACCTAATCTTGTTTTAATAAAAAGCATAAAAGCATCAAAACCAGAACTCAAATTTGAATCTCCGCTGTATGTTTACAACGAAGACCAAACAATTACAGATGAAATATATAAGATTTATGGAATGGAAACGAGGTGAACTACCTATGAATGAAAAAGGAATATTATACATAAGCCCAACACCTATAGGGAATTTAGAAGACATTACATTAAGGACATTAAAAGTATTTGAGGAAGTAGATTTAATAGCAGCAGAAGATACTAGACATACTATAAAGCTTTTAAATCATTTTGATATAAAGAAACCACTTACAAGCTATCATGAGCATAATAAGAGAGAGAAAGGGAAAACCCTAATAAATAAGCTATTAAATGGAGAAAACATAGCATTAGTATCAGATGCAGGAATGCCAGGTATATCAGATCCAGGAGAAGATTTGATAAAGCTAGCCATAGAAAATGAGATTGAAGTCATAGCATTGCCAGGACCTACTGCTTCTATTCTTGCCTTAGTACTCTCTGGGTTACCTACAGGTAAATTTGTATTCGAAGGCTTTTTGCCATCCAACAAAAAAGACAGAAGAGAAGCTTTAAAAAATATTGAACACGAAAAAAGAACAATAATACTATATGAATCACCATATAGGGTAAAGGCACTATTCGATGATATGTTAGAAATATTTGGACAAAGGGACATAGCAGTTTGTAGAGAGCTTACTAAAAAATACGAAGAAATATTTAGAGGAAATATAAAAGAGGCAATAGATAAATTTACTCAAGACGACCCTAAGGGAGAATTTGTGATAGTAGTCAAAGGTTCTGATAAGGTAGAGATTAGCCATGAAATTCAGGAGTGGACGAATATGTCTATAAAAGATCATCTACTCAAATACATAAATGAGGGGATGACTAAAAAAGATGCAGTAAAAAAAGTGTCAGAAGATAGGAATTTGCCTAAAAATGATGTATATAAGGAAAGTATAGATATATAACAATTTCACTAATCAAATATTTATAGTTATTCAACTTATTAAAATTTTCTCATTCATACAATAAGTGAAAAAGAGATTCTATAAACTATAGAATCTCTTTTTTGATAAATAAGTGAAATAGAAAATATGTAGTCTATTTACTTAATTCTTCTAGACACTCAGGGCAAATGTTTTTACCTTTAAAAACAGTTATGTCCTTAGCTTGTCCACAGAAAATGCAAGCTGGAGCATATTTTTTAAGTATAATTTGCTCTCCGTCTACATAGATTTCAAGAGAGTCTCTTTCAGCAATGTCAAGAGTTCTTCTTAACTCTATAGGGATTACAACTCTACCAAGCTCGTCTACTTTTCTTACAATACCTGTTGATTTCATTTTACATCCTCCTATACAATGTGTCAAAATTCGACTTGTTTTTACAGATAAAATTGTACCATATATTCCAGTAAAAGTCAACTTATTTATTAAAAAATAATTTTTTTGTATTTTTATTTGTCTCTATGGCTACTTCATCAAAAGAAATTTGCCTAAGCTCTGCAATCATTGCAGCTACGTATCTTACATTTAGAGGTTCGTTTCTCTTTCCTCTTTTAGGCTCTGGTGCCAAGTATGGAGAATCAGTTTCTATTAGCATTCTATCTAAAGGTATATTTTTAGCAACTTCCTTTGAAACACGTGAATTTTTAAAAGTTACTGGTCCTGCAAAAGATAGATAAAAGCCCATTTTCAAATATTCCTTAGCCATCTCAAGGCTTCCAGAATAACAGTGAAGCACTCCAGAAAGATTGCCGTCTGCTTCTTGTTTCAAAATATTATACATATCTTGACTTGCTTCTCTTTCATGGACTATTATTGGAAGCTGTAGTTTTTTTGCAAGTCTAATTTGCTCAATAAACCATTTCTTTTGGGCATCTCTAGGTGAATAATCATAATGATAATCTAAACCTATTTCTCCTATAGCTACTACTTTCTCATTATTTGCAAGAGAGGATAGCAGCTGTATAGTTGCATCATCCATATCCTTAACATCATGAGGATGAACACCTACAGCTGCATATATATTATCATATTCTTTTGCCAAAGATATTGCCTTTACAGATGATGCAACATCTGATCCAGGATTTATTACAAGCTCAATGTCCTGATTATTTAAATCCTTGATTATCTTATCCCTATCATTATCAAATTTTTCATCATCTAAATGTGCATGACTATCAATTAGCATTTTTTATCCTCCTTACTTAACCTTTGCTCCACTTCCAATGTCATCCATTATAGTGACAAGTGTAAGCTTCTTACCTTTGTCTGCTGCTAGTATCATACCGTGAGATTCAATACCTCTAAGCTTAATTGGTTTTAGATTGTAGACTAAAACTACATTTTTACCTATTAGTTCCTCAGGGTTATAATACTTAGCTATTCCTGATACGACCTGTCTTTTTTCATCTCCAACTTCAAGCTGAAGCACTAAAAGTTTATCTGCATCTGGGTGCTTTTTAGCCTCAAGCACCTTAGCTACTCTTAAGTCAACTTTATCTACATCATCAATAGTAATGTAGTTTTCATCTTTTTCTTTATTCTCAGTTTTTTCTTCATTACTATGTTTTTTGCCATATCTTTTTTCGATAAACTTTTCATTAAATTCATTTATTTTTTCAAGCTCTTGTTTTACATCAAGTCTTGGGAACATTGGAGCTTCTTTTCTAACTTTAAGACCTGCAGGAAGGTTACCCCAATTAGCTAAATCATCCCATGATGTTCCTTGACCATGATCCATACCGAGCTGTTTCCAAATACTATTAGATGTTTTTTCCATAAAAGGTCTAACAAGAACAGAAACTATTCTAAGTGATTCAGCTAGATTATATAAAACAGTATCTAACCTAGGCTTTTTATCTTCTTCCTTAGCTAATATCCAAGGAGTAGTTTCATCTACATATTTGTTTGCTCTGCTTATTAGTTTCCATATTTCCTCAAGAGAATTTCCAAAGCTAAGATTATCCATATGTTTTTCTACTCTCCCAGCTGTAGAAGTAGCTAGAGCTATTAGGCTATCGTCTACCTCTTCTTTTACTTTACCCTCAGGAATTATTCCACCATTATATTTATCAATCATAGCTACAGTCCTACTAACTAGATTTCCTAAATCATTTGCTAAATCTGAGTTAAGTCTATTCAAGAACTTTTCCTTAGTAAAAGAACCATCTTGACCAAATGAAAATTCTCTTAACAAGAAATATTTCAAAGCATCTACTCCATATAACTCGATTAATGGCTCAGGATAAATTACATTCCCCTTTGATTTTGACATTTTGTCATTGTCAAATAATATCCACCCATGGCCAAATACTTTTTTAGGAAGTTCAAGGTCTAAAGCCATTAAAATAGCAGGCCATATTATTGCATGGAATCTGACAATTTCTTTACCAACAAGATGAATGTCTGCTGGCCAATATTTTTTAAACTCTTCATCATTATCTGATAGATAGCCTAAAGCAGTGATATAGTTGCTTAGGGCATCAATCCATACATATATTACATGTTTTTCGTCAAAAGGAACTTTAATACCCCAGTCAAATGTAGACCTTGAAACACATAGATCTTCTAGACCAGGTTTTAAAAAGTTATTTAACATTTCATTTCTTCTTGATTCAGGTTGTAGAAACTCTGGGTTTTCTTCATATAATTTTAGAAGCCTGTCTTGATATTTAGATAATCTAAAGAAATAAGCTTCTTCTTTTGCTAGCTTTACTTCCCTATTACAATCTGGACATTTTCCATCTACTAGCTGGCTTTCTGTCCAAAATGATTCACATGGAGTACAATAATGTCCTTCGTACTCACTTTTATAGATATCACCTTTATCATAAAGTTTTTGAAATATTTTTTGCACTATTTCTTTATGATCTTCATCTGTAGTTCTTATGAGTCTATCATAAGTAATGTCTAGAGTTTTCCATAGCTCTTTAATATTTCCTACTATACCATCTAAGTATTCTTTTGGAGTAAGGCCTTTTTCATGAGCTACAGTTTGGATTTTTTGACCATGTTCATCAGTTCCAGTAAGAAACTTTACATCATATCCAAGTAATCTCTTAAATCTTGCAATTGTATCTGCAGCAACAGTACAATAGGTATGCCCTATATGAAGATTATCACTTGGATAATAGATAGGCGTGGTTACATAAAATGTCTTCTTTTCCATAACAAAACCTCCTGTCATTAATTATTAGTTAAACGATTGTTTAACTATTGCTTAACTATTGCTTAACTATTGTTTAACTATCGTTTAACTATTGTTAAACTATCGTTAAACTTCATTCTTAATTTTCAATCAAAAAAATAAAACCCTCATCCCTATTATATAGAGACGAAGGTATATTCCTCGTGTTACCACTCTAATTTATCTAAGCCTCACGGCTTAGAACTCAGTAAGTTACGTTCATAACCTTGTTTGTCTAACGGAAACAAATCCGACATAGCCTACTCTAATGTTCAGCTACATAGCTTAGGGTCCATGTTCAGCTCAATGTCTAACGCTAGCTTTCACCTAACCTAGCTCTCTAATGGAGAGACATACAAACCTACTCTTCCCTTCATCGCTTTTTAATATCTTTTATCATATTAACAAAAACTATACACATAATGTTTAAATTTGTCAAGCCACCATGCTAAGAAAAATAATAGATTTATTCATATCCGAAACCATGAGCGTATATTTCTATTATCTAAACACAATATTACATATAAGCACAGAAGCTATAACAGCAGCAATGTGAGATATAATAGCTGCAGGCAATGTGTGTCTAGAATCTTTTATACCAACAACTCCAAAATATACAGCCATAGTATAAAAAATAGTTTCAGCAGAGCCCATCATGGTAGATGCAACTCTTCCAATAAAGGAATCAGGTCCATATTCGGTGACTATTTCCTTCACAACAGCTAGTGCTCCACTTCCGGAAATAGGTCGCATAAGTGCAAGAGGTATTACTTCCTTTGGAACACCTGCTATTTTTGCAAAAGGAGTTACTATATTTACCAGTATATTCATAGCACCAGATCTTTTAAATATTCCTATAGCTATAAAAATAGTTATTAAATAGGGCATTATTCTTAACGCAGTATTAAATCCTTCTTTAGCGCCTTCTACAAAAGCGTCATATAGCCTTATTCTTTTTATGTAACCATATATTAATATTATACTCATTATGATAGGAATTATTGATACAGATAATATTTTTAATACTTCTATCATAAATAGCTCATTCCTTTTTTTCCAAAGTTTTAGCACATAATATACCTACAATAGTAGAAACAGCAGTTGCAATGAGAGAAGTACCTATGATTTCTGTTGGATTCAATGAACCTGCATCTGCTCTAATCTTTAAAACCGTAAGAGGAACAATCTGTATAGAAGACATATTAATTACTAGAAACATGCACATTGCATTTGTGGCTCTTTTCTTATCTTTATTTAAACTATTCATTTCTTCCATAGCCTTTAAACCTATTGCAGTTGCAGAATTTCCTGCCCCAAACATATTCGTAACCATATTCATTACAATAGCACTCATGGCAGGATGCCCTTTAGGTATATCAGGAAATAAAATGCTAGTGATTGGAGTAAGTAATTTGCTAAAGCCTTTAATCAAACCAGATTTTTCAGCTATATTCATGAGTCCTAGCCAGACTGCCATTATACCCGTAAGGCCTATAGCAAAGGCAACTGCATCAGAAGCATCTTCTACAATAGCCATATTTATAGAGTCAATATTTCCAGTAGCAGCTGCAGTTACAATACCTATGACTATTAAAAAGAACCAAATGTAGTTTATCATTATTTAGTCTCCTTTAACTATTCTTCACATTTTCAATTTTTATAAGTAAATTCCCTTGGAGGGGATTAAGTTTCTCATAAATAAAGTCTTGGATTATCAGACATATATGTTAGATTATATGCACCCAAATATCTGAGAATTACAAAATCAGCTGAACCTTTATTAGCAAATCTATTTGACCCTTTCTGTCGCATTTCCCGGGAAATTCTATTAAAATGTTGATTCGCGTATATTCTTATATATTCATATCTGAAACCGAGAGCGAATATTTCTATTGTATTTCTTATTCTTATATCAAAAAAATAAGACTAAGTATAAAAGCACTTAGTCTTAAATTCTATGTTCTTTTTACATATAGTATCAATTATTGTTCTTCATCCATGTACATTTCTTCATCCATCATGGGCATAATGGGATACATAGAATCCATCATTGGATACATAGGATTGTTCGGATACATAGGATTGTTCGGTGGCATAGGATTGTTCGGTTGCATTGGATTATTTGGATACATCGGGTTGTTTGGATAAATTGGGTAAATTGGATACATTGGTTCCATGAAACCTTCCTCTTCATCTTCAACCATATGTCTGCCCAAATTTGACATACACATCATCATGCATCTCATCATCATAGGATTCATCATTGGGCAATAACCCATTGAAGGATACATTGGATATGTTGGATAAGTTGGGTATTTAGGTTTTTCTGGATATTCTGGTTTTGGTGGACATTCTTCAGGCTTTCGTGGAGGCATACAGCGCTCTCTAGGTCTTCTTAGCAAATCATCTCAACTCCCTTTACTGAAATAGATAATAAAATATTATTTGTTGGCTAATATCATTATATGAACTACATTATTAACCGTTACTTTTTGTTGAATAGCTGACTGAAAAATCATTTCATAGATAATGGGAATTAATTAATAAGAAATATTACTAAAAGTTAACATGTTACTCTCGCGTGTTGTGAAGGTATAAGGTATAAACTTTGAAAATGTGGTTAAGACTAATAGCTAGTACCTTTAAGGACAAACCATGTTGACTTATTGTGAATTGAATTTAAGTTAATATTATTTTGAGGAAAATGTTAACTCATATGACAATTTGACGTATAAATTTGACAAATTATTTCTTATAAATTAAAATAAACAAATGGTTTTGCTAAATAGTAGAAATTAAATATAGTATATTTAAACTGCTAGAAAACATATTATAATATATAAAACTTAGGAGGTTTAAAATGGAACAGAAAAACAGGGGGTATAGGCTTTATACTATTATTGCCATGATCCTTACTGGAGTCGCTGTATTTTCTCTTACAATATACGATGTCATGACGAAAAACATTGATATTGTAGTTGATGGGAAAGAAATCTCTGTGAATACTAGTAAAAAAACTATATCAGAGATATTAGAAGAAAAGGAAATAACATTAGGTAAATTAGATCATATAAATATATCTGTAGATAGTCCCTTACAAGACGGTATGAAAATAGAGATAAAAAGGGCAGTTCCAGTTACCATAAACTATGGTGGCAATCTATTGGAAATTAAAACTGCTAAAAACACAGTGAAAGAAGTCTTAGATTCAATTAAACTAGACTATAATCAGGATAAAATCACACCGTCACTAAACAACAAAATTAACTCAGGTATGGAAATAGACATAGTAAGAATAGATGAAAAATTTGAAACAATAACTGAAGCAATACCTTACAAAACAATAGCTAAGGACAATAATGACTTAGATAAAGGAAAGTTAATAACAATACAGGATGGACAAGAAGGAGTTAAGGAAGTAAAAATTAAAGAAGTATATGAAAATGGGAAACTATTATCGTCAGAAATAGTTGAAGAAAAAACTATAGCAGAGCCAATTAATGAAATAATAGAAAAAGGGACAAAGGAAAAAGAATATACCATTGCATCTAGAGGTACTTTCGCAGGCAAGAGAGAGATAGTAATGGTAGCTACAGCTTATGATCTATCTTATGAAAGCACTGGTAAAAGACCAGGAGACAAATGGTATGGAATTACTGCATCAGGAACTCAAGCAAGACCAGGAGCAGTAGCAGTTGATCCAAAAGTTATTCCATTAGGAACAAAGCTTTATATCGAATCATTAGATAGCACACCAGACTATGGCTATGCAATAGCAGAAGATACTGGAGGAGCCATAAAAGGAAACAGAATAGACCTCTTTTTTGAGAGTGCAAAAGAAGTAAAATCATTTGGCAGGAGAAAAGTAAAAGTTTATATTATTGGGAAATAGGGCAGGCAACTGCTCTATTTTAATGGGAAGAAATACAATAGAAATATACACTCACGGTTTCGGATATGAATAATTCTATAGCTCACTCCAATCAAAAATCCTACAACTTGCAAACCCGCTTCGCTCAAACAGTGCAAGTTGCTTAACGGATTTTTGATTTGCTTTCGCTAAGAATTATAGTCATATCCTGAAATGTTCGTTTAATATTTCTAATGTATTTCTTGAGATGAAAATATTTTTATTGCAATGAATATTTATTTAAAATCAAATAAAAGTTATAATATATACAGTATTTCCACTATGATTGTGAGGAGAAAAAATTATGATAAAAGAAATAATAGTAGTAGAAGGAAGAGATGATATATCAGCAGTGAAGAAAGCAGTTGACGCAGAACTAATAGCTACAGGTGGTTTTGGAATCACTGAGGAAACAATAAAAAGAATACAAAAGGCTGCAGAAAGAAGAGGCATTATAATATTTACAGATCCAGATTTTGCAGGAGAAAAAATTAGAGGCATAATATCCAAGAAAGTAAAAAATGCAAAACACGCATTTTTACCAAGAGACAAAGCCACAAAAGATGGAGACATAGGCATAGAGAACGCAAAGCCTGAAGATATAATAGAAGCATTATCTAAAGCTAGAGTAGAATCAACAGAACCATTAACTGAATTTACTAAGGAAGATTTGTTAATGTGTGGACTCTTAGGAGATACAGATTCAAGTATAAAAAGAGATTTAGTAGGAAGAATGCTAGGAATAGGATATTGTAATTCAAAACAGTTTTTGAAAAGACTAAATAATTATGGAATAACCCGGGATGAGTTCGAAGAAAGTATTAGGAGGTTATATAATGAAGGAAGGGAATAAAAAGCTTTATTCACCTGTTGTTATCAAAGAAATTATAGAAAAATATGGGTTCAAATTTTCAAAAAGCCTAGGACAAAACTTTTTGATAGATGGCAACGTAATAGACAATATAATAGAAGGTTCTAATATTGGGGCAGATGATGGAATAATTGAAATTGGCCCTGGGATAGGGACTCTTACACAGAAATTATGTGAAAGTGCAGGGAAGGTTATAGCCATAGAATTAGATAATAACCTTCTCCCTATTTTAGAAGAAACATTAGAAGGATATAATAATGTTGAAGTAATACATGGAGATGTTCTAAAAGTTGATTTAAATCAATTAATAAAAGAGAAACTAGAGGGCAGAAAAGTAAAAGTAGTAGCAAATCTTCCATATTATATAACCACCCCTATAATAATGAAGCTTTTAGAAGAAAACTTAAATATAGATAAAATCGTAGTGATGGTGCAAAAGGAAGTTGCATTAAGAATGAAGGCTGTGCCCGGAGGGAAAGACTACGGAGCATTATCTGTTGCAGTACAGTATTATTCAGAACCCAAAATAATCGTAGATGTTCCTAAAAATGTTTTTATGCCAAAACCTAATGTGGATTCAGCAGTAATAATGCTTGATGTATATAAGGAATCGCATATAAAAGTTAAAGATAAAAAACTATTTTTTAATATAGTAAAGGCAGCATTTGGTAAAAGAAGAAAAACTCTCTTAAATGCACTATCCAGTGGTATAGAGCTAAAAAAAGAAGAAGTATTAGCAGCTCTAGAAAAAAGTGGAATAGACCCAACTAGAAGAGGAGAGACACTAGATATTACGGAATTTGCAAGATTATCAGATGAAATATATGACAGGATGAACAACTATTAGTTCACTATTTCCCCTTTTATACATATATTAATAACAAGGAGTATAAAGGAGGGAGACAATTTGAGCTCATTCATGAGAAAGTTTGTGATATTAGAGGAGCAGCCTGACTACTATAAAAAAGTGCAAGGGATAACTCCCAAAGGTCATATGAATATTGAAGTAAGAGACGGTAGAGGAAGATTAACTCTTAATGTTGATAATCTCAAGATAAATCCTGACGAAGAAAAACTCTACAAGGCTTGCCTAATAGGGCTGGACAATAAGAATTTTGTAGATGTTGACCTAGGAGTTATAGTGTTAAACGAGAGAGGAAAGGGAAGTTTGGAGTGGAGATTTGATCCAACATCAGTAGGAGGTACAAGTCTTTCCATAGAGAGATTTAATAATGTTCTCGTCAAAGAAGTGGATATATCAAATGAAAATAATGATATGGTTGTCCCTCTATCAGGTTATATTTATAAAAAAGATGGTAGCCTAGTTAAGCTAATGAAAAAGCAAGCTGAAAAAGAGATTAGTAAAAAACAAGAGATAGAAAAGCAAGAGATAGAAGAAGCACAGATAGAAGAAATTGTAGCTAACAATGGAGAGGTTTTAGAAGATGTAGAACCTGAAGAAGCTCATGAACAATTAAAAACAGAAGAAGACAATATACAAGAAGATACATATATAGATTTTGAAGAAAAAGCTAGTAAGGAAGAATATATAGAGGAAGTTGAAAAGGCAGAAGAAGAAATTGAGCTAGAAGAGCAAGAAACAAGAATAGATAGTTTCAAGGAAACCACACAAGAAGAAGTTCAAGAGGAAATTCACGAAGAAGCATCAGAAGAAAGACAAGAAGAAAAAAGAGAAGAAGTGTACGAGAAAAAAACACAAGAGGAAGAGAAAAGTGAGTTAGAAAAATATAATATAGAAGCTAAAAAATTAGAAGCTCAAGAATTAGAAGATGAAGAAGTTAAAGTAGATGAATTTAAACCAGAGGAATTAGGAATAGAAGACCTATCTATTGAAGATATAATTCCATTAGATATAGAGATAGATAAGCTTGAGAATCAAGATATTGAAGTAGCGGAGCAAGAACAACAAGAACAACAAGAACAACAAGAGCATCAAGAGCAACTGGAAGAACAAGTTGATAGCACAAGGACTATTTGGATAGACTTAGAAACTGGAGAAGAGATACAATATGAAGAAGATGACATTATACACAACCATCAAGTTACTTATAATTATGGAGACTATATAGAAAATACTTATGGTAGCAAAATTAACAAGATGGATAGTCACATGAAAACTGTGAAAAACTACAGTATGCAAGTAGCAAACTATACAATGGATATTTTAAAATTCTTTGAAAAGGTTGAGCCATTTAGGGAAAATCTAAGAGATTGTACATGGTGGAAGATAGAGTATAATAACGAGGACTTTCAAAGAGGATTTCTTCCTTTCTATAATTACTTAGTAAATGCATATTATCCATATCCACTAACTTCAAAAACTACCACCTGTCAAAGCATGATAGAAAAGTACGGACATTATATTTTTGGCACAGTAACAAAGCAGGGAGAAATACAATACTACGTATATGGAGTACCAGGAAAGTTTACCATAGCAGAGCATCCTTACAATGGTTCTACAGGCTTTAATACATGGCTTAAAGATAAGAACTCATCAGAAGGATTGGGCTATTGGCTTATATATGTAGATGCATTAAGTGGCAAAATAGTAAATCCTGTAAATCCAACAATACCTACTAGATAACTTTTGTTTTCATGAACATTTATAACATAAAATCTTCTTAGTCATTCTGAGACGCAGTCGAAGAATCCTGTTGTTATAACAATAGTTAAACAGAGAGATCCTTCACTGACCCTCAGGATGACATAGATAAACATTTCTAGTGACCTCAAATCAAGAGGTTATTTTTTTATATTAAGGAAATACTCAAAATATGCTATAATTTAGTAAAAGAACAATAGGGGGAATGAAAGTGCATGATATCGAACAAGATTGGATATGCAATACAACTGAAATCAATAAGGATGCTGTTGACAGAGTAAAAAGAGACATTCTTCCAGAAGAAACAATAATAAGCTTATCGGAAGTTTTTAAAGCTTTAAGCGATCCTACAAGGCTTAAAATAATATATCTACTTTCAAAACACAATTTATGTGTATATGATATAGCAGATATACTAGATATGAGTCAATCAGCTATATCCCATCAGCTAAGAGTACTGAGAGGATTGAGACTTGTAAAGTTTAGGAAAGAAGGTAAACATGCAATATATTCATTAGATGATGACCATGTTCTTCAATTATTTAAACAAGGTTTAGAACATATATCCCATGAATAAAAAATAATTTATTTTTCTTGAGATTAAAAAAGGTTTTTTTAGGGTAATATAGAAATAATCTATGAGGAGAAAAGATATAATAGATTATTTTTATAGAGGAGGAGTGCAAAAATGGCAAATGTAACAATATACACAAGTAACACATGACCACATTGTACAACTGCAAAGCAGTACCTTTCGGAGAAAGGTGTAGGTTATACAGAGAAAAATGTGCAAACAGATCCTAGTGCCAGAAAAGAATTAATGCAGAAGGGCTATATGGCAGTACCTGTAATAGTAGTAGATGGAGAAGAAATAGTGGGCTTTGACAAAGCAAGATTAGAAGAACTCCTATAATATAATAATATATATAAAAAACCTTGGCAAAAGCCAAGGTTATTTATTTAATTCTGTAAGAAGTTTTTCCAAGTCTATTCCATGTACCATAGCAGCTTGCTCTAATGACTCCATTTGAGAAGAAGGGCAGCCGATACATCCCATACCAAATCTTAAAAGAGTTTCTACAGCTTCTGGCTTTTCTCTTAAAATTTCACCAATAAGCATATCTCTAGTTATAGCCATTCTAATTTCCTCCTTAATCCTAGTTTAATATAATAATATCATATAATAAAAAGTTTTATGTGATTAAAATCACACCATACAATTATTATATCATTTCCAACACAAAATATAATATACTAATTAAGAAAAAATGGCAATATCAAATAAAAAATGAATAAAAAATAATATTTTAGCCAAAATACATATGAGGAGGGATGTTAAATGCCAGATAATGAAAGAAACAATGAAAGGACAAGAGACAACAACAATTTTAGTATTACCGAAATGATAGTTAGAGTAATTATAACAGCTATAGTTGTTGGCTTAACCGCTTTTTTCACACCAGGCTTCAGTATTGATGGTTTATGGAGCTTAATCATTGCCAGTATTGTCATAGGGATATTAGACTACTTAATAGAAAGATTTACTGGAATGGATGCTTCTGCATTTGGCAAAGGAATTAAAGGTTTTTTAGTTACAGTAGTAATCCTATACGTAACAAGACTAATCGTTCCTGGGTTCAATGTAACTTGGCTAGGAGCAATCATTGGTGCATTAGTAATAGGAATAATCGATGCCATAATACCAAGCAAAGCAGCGGTTTAATTTTGAGTGGAAACCAATATTAGGCATAAGTGATTTTCAATTGAAAACAATATTTAATACCAAATGGAACCCTGTATCATTGAAAGATACAGGGTTCCATTTATATAAGAACAATAGTATAATGGTATTATATTATATCAATTGAAAATGGGGTGTCAAAATTGAATAATGTTAAAGTAGTAGATGATAATGAAAGATTTAGGATTGCCAGTAGACTAACTTGGTTCACAATTATTCTAAATGGAATTCTTGCTATATTAAAAATTGGTATAGGTATTATATCAAGTTCAACAGCAATGATTGCAGATGGGGTTCATACTGTTTCAGATGTAGGTAGCTCCTTAGGTATTATTGTAGGCTTTATAATTTCTAAGAAACCCGAGGATTCCAAGCACCAATATGGACATGAGAAAGCTGAATCTATAGCAGGCTTTGTTCTATCCCTTATGCTTATTGCAGTTGGTGTCAAAATAGGATATTCATCAATTGAAATTATGATTTCAGGAAATACCAAAGTTCCAGGTGTACTAGCGTTGTGGGCAGCAATAGTATCAATAGTAGTTAAAGAATTTCAGTATAGAATAACTATGAGTCAGGGAAAAAGGATAAATAGCAGCGCTTTAATGGCAGATGCTTGGCACCATAGATCTGACGCGCTATCATCCATAGGTACACTTGTAGGTATAGCAGGTGCAAGATTAGGATACGAAATTTTTGATCCATTAGCAGGACTTATTGTATCTGTTATAGTTGTGAAAGTTGGTGTTGAATTGTTTTTAAAGGGCTATAATGAACTTATGGATTCATCAATAGAAGAAGATAAGCTTATTCAAATATCAAATTTAATTTTAGGAGAAACTAAAATTGAAAGTATATGTGATATAAAAGCGAGAAAGCATGGCTCAAAAATTTTCGTAGATGTTGAGGTCTGTGTAAATCCTAATATCTCTGTACTAGAAGGACATGATTTAGCTGAAGATGTAGAAAAAGTTGTGTATGATAATTTGGATAATGTAAAAAAGGTTTTAGTTCATGTAAATCCCTATAATGAAATTGAAGATATATAGATTTCTATATTTGTTTCTATAATTCTAATTATTAGTTAACCTATAAAATTTTTTGAAGCTTTTACAACCCGTGGAATTTTCCACGGGTTTTTTGCATATTAAATAATAATTTGATATATTATACCCCTGTATGGTATAATTTTGGGTATATAAATATTAGTGTTAAGATTTATATTTAAGGAGTGAATTATGTGACCGATATTTCAATGTCAGCTGTTTTTATAGCAGGGTTATTATCTTTTTTCTCGCCCTGTGTGATTCCATTAATACCAGCATATATAACATATATAACTGGCACTGCATTAGAAGAAGAATTGGAAAACAGAAAGGTTCTTGCCCTTACTAGAACTTTAGGTTTTGTTTTAGGATTTACTATTATATTCATGATTATGGGAATATCCGCAAGCTTTCTTGGAAGACTTTTTAGAGTATACAAAGCACAGTTTTCTAAGATTAGTGGAGTTTTAATAATTGGATTAGGACTTAATATGATGGGGATATTAAATTTAAATCTTTTAAACAAAGGAAATAAAATTAAGCTTCCTAAGATAACTAGTTGGTTTAGCTCTGTCCTAGTTGGAATGGCTTTTGCTGCTGGTTGGACTCCATGTGCTGGAGCAGTTTTAGGAACCATACTTTTACTTGCAGGAAATACAGGAACAGTGTCAACAGGCTTCTTTTTGTTGCTGTTTTATTCTTTGGGTCTTGCTATACCATTTATTTTAACAGCATTACTTATAAGTAAATTTGGGAAGTTTTTATCTAATCTAGAAAAAGCACTTCCATATATAACGAAAATTGGCGGAATGATTGTAGTAGCTTTAGGGCTTTTAATTTTCTTTAATAAAATATATTTAATTGCTAATATTTTTTAATTTTGGTTTTCTTAGGAGGTCTATATGAAAAATAAAAAAATAATCATAATTACTTTAGTTATAATCGGAATAATTGCTGCATCTACTGCATTAGGTCTTTTTGCATTCAGGTTTTTAGCAAGGACAGCTGCAGAAGAACAAAGGAAGGTTGTAGAAGAAATTCAAAAAGAAAATAATCTAAATAAAATACAAATGGAAGATATTATTGAAATAGGAGAGCCTGCTCCAGATTTTATATTAGAAGATTTAGAAGGCAATAAAGTATCCCTTAAAAACTACGAAGGAGAAAAGACTGTATTATTAAATTTTTGGGCGTCTTGGTGTCCACCATGCAGAGAAGAAATGCCTGATTTAAATAAACTATATGAAGAAAATAAAGATGACGATTTTATAGTTCTTGCTGTGAATGTTGGAGAATCTGAAAGTGCAGTTAAAAATTTCATTGAAGAAAATGGATACACTTTCCCAGTATTATTAGACGAAACCCAAGAAGTGGGAGTTACCTATAATACTTTCTCAATACCTACATCAGTAATGATAGATAAAGAAGGGATAATAAGAGCATATAGACCTGGTCTCATGACTTATGAACATATGATTGAAATGCTAGATAATGTAAGATAGATAATAATCATATTTCCATAAGAAAATAAACCTAAATATGAGATTAAATATAAGTATTATTAAATAGAGTCAGGAATAAATAAAAATCATTGACCTCAAACTAAATATGTAGTACAATAAGTTTAAAGATACCCATAGGGGGTATATATACAACAAGAAATATTAGGAGGGTTAATGATGAATATAAATGTAACAGAAAAAGCTCAAGAAGAGCTTAAAAAAATATTAGATAAGAAAGGCTCAAACAGTAAATCCGTAAGAATATATATTGCAGGTGTTGGCTGAGGTGGTCCATCTTTTGGAATAGCTCTGGATGAGCAAAAAGAAAATGATGATGTAACTAAAATTGGTGAATACAATTATTTAGTAGATAAAGATCTTATAGACACTTATGGAACATTTAATGTAGATTACGTAAATGATTGGCTAAGAAAAGGATTCTATATTATGCCAAACAGAGGCGGATCATCCTGTAGTTAGATTACATTAAAGAGTAAGGCGAAAGCCTTACTCTTTTTGTATTAAAAACCTTAAATTGCATATCTATTTTTTGATTAATTGAAAGAATTATGGATATACATATTAGTAGTATTATCAGGAGGAGAAATATGATCAACTATAGGAAGAAAGAAATACGAAAAGAAATGACTAAATTGAGAAATCAATTGACAAAAGAACAGGTGAGTTCCTTAAGCGAAAAAATTATTTCAACTCTGACAAAGCTACCTATATTTATAAAAAGCCAACGAATAATGCTCTACCTAAGCTTTGGCAATGAGGTTGATACATTTAATCTAATCGAATATTGTCATGGGAATGGTAAAAGCGTAATAGTTCCCTTTTGTATAGATGAAGGGAGAAAGATAGTTCCTACGGAAATTAAAAGCGTGGAAAATGATTTAGTAAGAAGTAACTTTGGATATTTAGAGCCTAAAAAAGAACTTGTAAAGCCAGTGGGTACGGAAAATATCGATTTAATAATACTTCCAGGCCTTGCCTTTGATAGAGGCTGTTATAGGGTGAGTTATGGAGGTGGCTATTACGATAGATTTCTTGGGAAGCTAAACTTTACAATACCTACAATAGGACTGGTTTATGATTTTCAATTAGTGAATTTAATACCAGTAGAAGAACATGATATCCCAGTAGATTACGTTATAACAGACAAGAGAATAATAGTCAGGTAATATGATAACAGCGGCAAGGGGGAAAATAAATGGAAAACCAAAACAACAATAATAATGAGGGAAAGAAAGTACAGAAAAATGTATGCGAAGAATGTGGAAGCATAATGAAGCCAGAAAGTGGCTGCTTCATATGTCCAAATTGTGGATATAGCCCTTGTAGTATATAATAGAAAAAATAATCCCGTAGACATTCTAAATCTACGGGATTTATTATATTACAGGGACACTAGAATTATCTAGAGAACATTTCTAGTGTATTTGTATCTTTGATATTAATTACATCATCTCCAATTTTTCATGCAATTTTATTTTATTGAATAGCCGAGAGTGTATTGGAGCTAAAAATCTGCTCATTTGAAAATCTCTCCTTTTTAGATATAATATAATTATCTAATAATGCATAGTGCCATACATTAAGCTAATATTTATTCTGAGAATTATAAACCATAATTATAATATACATTAATATTTATACTATTAATGTGGTTAGAATCACATAATGATGTGATAAAAATCACATTTAATATAAAGGGGAGAGAAGATTTATGAGTAATGTTATAGATTTGGAAAGAGAATATAAAATCTGCAATTTGTGTAAAGGAAAATACTGCGCCCATAAAGTATCAATATTTTCAGTTCTTACTGAACAACAACTAGCAAAATTAACAGAAAAGATATCACATAAAAACTATAAAAAAGGCCAGATTATATTTTTTGAAGGGGATATATCAGATAAGCTTTATGTCATAAATAAAGGAAAGATTAAAATATTTAAATATACTAGAGAAGGGAAAGAACAAATACTCTATATCTTATCAGAAGGAGATTTTGTTGGAGACTTAAGTCTTCTAAAAAAAGACGAGTTCAAATTTAATGCAGAGGCATTAGAAGATGCCAATATATGTGTACTGACCAAGGATGATTTTGATGGAATAATAAAAGAAAGCCCTGAAATAGCCATCGAAATATTACAAGTAGTTTATGATAGAATTGTGAAACTGGAGAATCTTATTCAAAGTCTAAGTACAAAAGATATAGAAGCTAGAATAGCAGGACTTTTACTAAGCTTCGTAAAAGATTTTGGAATGGCTAAAGGTGATGTGATAGAACTAGAACTACCATTAAGCAGAGAAGATATAGCAAACTATATAGGTGTCACTAGAGAAACCATAAGCAGAAAACTAGGCAGTATGCAAGACCAAGGAGTAATAGAGCTAGTAGGAAGTAAGAAAATAATAATTAATGATATCGAAGAGTTAGAATATATGACAACGTAGATATTTGATATATTTCAAGTATTGAGTGTGTAAAAACCTATTCTAATAATTATTAATATATGTTTTTTGGTATGCAAACCAGTCTTACAATATTTTCATTGCTAAGACTGGTTTTGTTTATTTACTACAAAAATAAATAGATGCTGAAAATGTATTGACAGAAAATTTAATAAATAATACAATGGAAACATTAATTTAATTATAACTTAATTAAGTTATAGTTAAAAATGTTAAAAAATTTATTTTTACTGAGAGGAGGAGAATTAAGTTGAAGATTACTAATGTGAAGGTTGAAAAGCTGCAGTTAGAATTACACAAGCCCTTTAAAATTGCTCTTGGAGTAATAGAGCATGTAGATACTATGCTTGTAAAAGTTGAAACAGATGAAGGAGTATATGGAATTGGTGAAGGTGCACCAATGGAATTTGTTACAGGAGATTCCATTGACCATATAAAAATAGTTACAGAAATGCTAGGAAAGCTTATTATAGGTCATGACCCTCTTAATATGGAAAAGCTCCATAATATAATGGATAATGCTATTGCAAGAAATACTGGAGCAAAAGCAGCAATTGATATTGCTTTATATGACATTAAAGGAAAGGTTATGGGAGCACCACTGTATAAAGTCTTAGGAGGAAACTCAAATAAATTTGATACAGATATAACCATAGGTATTGCAACTCCATCTGAAATGGCAAAAGAAGCTAAAGAAAGAGTTGACCAAGGCTTCAAAATATTAAAAATAAAAGCTGGGTTAAATCCAGAAGAAGATATTGAAGCTGTAAGATTGATTAGAGATTCTGTTGGAAAAAATATAAGGCTAAGAATGGATGCAAATCAAGGCTGGTCAGTATCTGAAGCAGTTAAAGTAATGAAAGCAGTACAAGAATATGGTGTAGAAGCTGTTGAGCAGCCAGTACCTTATTGGGACATAGAAGGAATGGCTTTAATAAGAGAAAAAGTAGACATAATGGTTATGGCTGATGAAAGTGTATTTTCTCCTATTGATGCTATAAGAGTAGTTAGAAAAAATGCTGCAGATGTAATTAATATTAAACTAATGAAAAGCGGTGGATTATATAGAGGAGAACAAATAAATGCTATAAGTGAAGCTGCACATATTAAATGTATGGTGGGTTGTATGCTAGAAAGCAAAGTTGCCATAACAGCTGGAGCTAGTTTAGTAGCAGCAAAGAAAAATATAACAGAAGCAGATATGGATAGCTTCCTATATACAAAAGATCCTGGAATAAAAGGCGGCTTAACAATAGAAAATGGAGTAATCATACTACCAGAGACGCCAGGTCTTGGCATAGATATTGATTTTTAATTATAGGGGCTTTTTATAAATTGATTTATGACAAGAAGTTTATTCAAAACAATTTGTTTCTGGATTATTTTGAGACAAATTGTTTTTTTTAAAAGTTTCTAAAAGTTTCAGAATATAGGCTCAATTTACAAAAAAAGGAGGAATAATATGGTAACACTATTTTCAAGTGCAGGTAGTTTATTAGCAGTTATGGCCTTTGTAGTAGCTTTAGGATTATATTTACAAAAATTTAAAATGTTTAAAAACTTAGGTCCTGCTTTAACCGTAATAATAATAGGTATTATATTATCAAATTTAAGAATTGTACCAAATATGGCAGATGTATATGGAGTTGTATTCCAATATGCCATACCTCTTTCAATGACAATGATGTTATTGAATGTTGACTTAAGCAAGATGGTTAAACTTTCAAAACAGCCTTTATTAGCAATGTTATGTGCTGTTTTAAGTGTTAGTATAGTAGCTTTCTTAGCTGGTCTTATTTTCGCTCCTAATATTGATGAAGGCTGGAAAATGGCAGGTATGTTTGTAGGGACCTATACTGGAGGAAGCTCAAATCTAACAGCTATAGGAACTGGATTGCAAGCTAGTCCTCAAACTTTTGCTGCAGCCAATGCAGCGGACTATGTAATAGGGACTCCAACTCTTATATTTTTATTTGCAGCTCCGGCCATATTAAAGAAATCAAAAAAATTCAATAAATTTTGGCCTTACTCATTGAGTGATGAAGAACTAATCCAAGATGGTGGTCAAAAGTTAATGGACAGCAAAGAATGGAGCATTAAGGACATTGCATGGCTATTTGCTATTGGATTTATAGTTACAGAAGTTGCAACCTTACTATCAAAAATGGCACCATCATCAATACAAAGTGCAATAAGAATACTTTTAATAACAACTTTAGCAGTTGCAATTGCTCAGATTAAACCAGTTAAGCAAATAAAGGGTAGTATAGATTTAGGACTATTTGTTGCCTTATTCTTTTTATCTATTATTGGATTCATGGTTAACTTAAAGGACTTCTTTGGTTCCACTATGCTAATTTCCTTATATTTAATACTAGTAGTTGTATTTTCATTAATTCTTCATATAATATTATGTAAATTATTCAAGATTAAATACCAATATGTTATTATATCAATAGTAGCATCTATTGCAGATGGTGCAAGCTCAGCACTAGTGGCAGCTTCTGCTGAGTGGCAGTCCCTAGTAAGTGTAGGTGTTGTTTTAGGAGCACTAGGAAATGCACTAGGAAACTATCTAGGGATAAGTGTAGCTTATCTAATAAAAGCTCTAATTGGAGCATAATATAAACTAAGGCTCTCTCTAAAGAGAGTCTTAGAATTTATTTATATATCGAATAATCTAATAAGCAACAATTTTATAAAGGATGTGTTTAAATGGCTATGTATTCTTTATATCAATCAGGTATTCACTACGCTGATGTTATAATTGAAGAAGATTCTATTAAGCATATGAAAAAAGATGTTTTCAATAACAATTGGATGGAAGCAAAAACTTTACAAGATGAAGACATCAAAAAATATGAAGAGCTTTACAAAATAAATTTTAAAGATTTAAATGAAAAATTAGAAGAACTCAATAAAATATTCATTGGAAAAACAGATGAAGTAAAAACCTCTTGGGGAGACTTATATAAAAAATCAGAGTATGATGAATATATTTGGGTTCAAAGGAATAAAAAATTTCCTCTTGATGTTGTTGCAGTAGAAAATCAAGTTGTTGGATTTATTGTGACTACAAGAGAAAATTGTAATGTACTTGTTAAAGAAGGATATGAAGACTATACTCCGTTGAAACTATGGAAAGAGAAGTTAATATCTAAGGATAAATATGGAGTAGAGTTTAAAGGGACTTTTATGGTTCCTATGAGAGATGGAATTAAGTTAGCTACTGATGTTTGGCTGCCAAAAGGTATAGATGAAAAAATTCCAACAATATTTGTAAGAACTCCTTACGGTAAAAAGCTTTATGCTGAATCCCATTTCAAATATGTCCAAAGAAGCTATGCAGTAGTTATTCAAGATACAAGGGGTCGAGAAGATTCAGAGGGAGAATGGATTCCAATGTATACTGAAGTTGAAGACGGAGATGATAGCATCAATTGGATTGTGAGCAATGATTGGTGCGATGGAAACGTTGGAATGATAGGTGGTTCCTATGGAGGCTATGTGCAATGGGCAGCTGCAGCTAGTGGAAATGAAAATTTGAAAGCTCTTGTAAGTATTGTTACTGCAGGTGGACCTTTTGTCGATTTGCCAAGAAAAGGTGGAACTTTTGCCTCTGGTACCCTAGCTTGGGCATTTGCAATGGTTGAAAAAAGATTTAAGCCAGAAAATATGGTTAGAGATGATTGGGAAGAAGTACTAAAGATAAGACCTCTGAAAGATATACCTAAGAAAGCACTAGGTAAAGATGTTCCTTTCTGGAATTACTGGATGAACCATGACAAATATGATGATTTTTGGAGCAAGGTAAACTGGGCTCAATACAAGGATAAAATCAAAGTTCCAACCATGATAGCTTCAGGATGGTTTGACGACAATGGAATGGGAACTACAGAAGGATTAGATATAATAAAAGAATATGAAAAAGGAAACAAAAAAGTATTTTTAGGACCATGGATGCACAGTGCTAATACTACAAGAGACATTCATGGAGTAAGCTTTGGAAATAACGCTATCAGATATGACTTAGACTATTATTATTTAGTTTGGTTTGATAAACACTTAAAGGGAATGGACAATGGAATAGATAAAGAACAAGAAGTGGAATATTACACTATTGGAGATAATAAATGGAGACAATCAATGAATTGGTTCCCTGAAGATGTAAAGCTTACTGATATCTATCTAACCAGCGATGGTAATGCCAATACTTCTACAGGAGATGGCAGATTGGATTTCAAACAAGTTGATAAAGAAGGATTTGATACTTATATTTATGACCCCAAAAATCCAGCTCCTCACCTTATAGATTTATCAGAAAACGAAGTAGGCGTTCCAGACAATTATATAGAAATAGAAAAAAGAAAAGATGTTTTAGTATATACAACTAATAAGCTAGAAGATGAAATAACTGTCGTTGGTGATATATATACAGAGTTTTATGCTTCAAGCTCAGCCAAAGATACTGATTGGATTGTACGATTAACTGATGTAGATGAAGATGGAAATTCTATTAAACTTGTGGATGGGGTTTTTAGAGCTAAATTTAGAAATGGCTTTGATAAGATTGATTTA
This sequence comes from Proteiniborus sp., assembly GCF_040308045.1. Taxonomy (NCBI): domain Bacteria; kingdom Bacillati; phylum Bacillota; class Clostridia; order Eubacteriales; genus Proteiniborus; species Proteiniborus sp. Next base: position 59,852 of record NZ_JAWRHZ010000061.1, on the reverse strand, counting down.
TTGGAGCCAAATAAGATAGAAAAATATGCAATCAGAACATCCAAAATAGGAATTACATTTAAAAAAGGACATAGGATTAGATTTACCATTACATCTAGTGCTGATAACTTTATTTTCCCTAACTCCAATACTGGAAACGACCCTGCTTTTGATGCTGATAGTATTCAGGCAACTCAGAAAATATATCATGGAGGAAAATATAACTCATTAGTTAGATTACCAATTTTAATGAATAAAAACTAGGCTACTGAAAAGCTAGAAAGACATATAGAGTCTTTCTAGCTTTTTAATCCAATAAAAAATGGAGATAATATTCTGGAGATAAAATATTATTGATTTCCATAAAAGAATAGCCCAAAATATGATACAATATTGGTGACACTATTTACATGAGGAGGAATTTCATGGTCGGAAGTAAAGTCCGTAAGATTAGACAAGAAAAAGGACTTACACTAAATCAAATTGCTGAGGCAACTAATCTAACAGCTAGTTATATTTCACAAGTGGAGAGAGACATTATAGAACCATCAATCTCTTCCTTAAGAAAAATAGCAAATGTTTTAAGAGTACCAATATACATTTTTTTTGGTGATGATAATGAAGAAAGAATTTTCATAAAGGCTAATGAAAGGAAAAAAATGAAACTTCCTAATAGTAACATTTTTTATGAATTTTTAACTCCAATGCCATATGAAATAGATGGAAATGTAAGGATTTTGTCTGCTTATTTTGAGATTAATCCTAAAAGCTCTGCTAGTGATGATTTTTTTGTACATAAAGCAGATGAGATGATGATGGTATTAGAAGGATGCCTAGAGATTATTCTAGGGGAACAATCATATATACTAGAAAAAGGAGATTGCATTTACGTAAAAGAAGGAGTTCCTCATAAAATGATTAACAATGGAGACAGCACAGTAAAAGGATTATTTTCTATTTCTCCTCCAATATATTAGATTACGAGGTTGTTTCTATATATTTTTATCACTAGAGAAACAACTCTTTTTTTGATTTAAATCACTTTACCTAGGGAACAATGGGTGTATAATGTAATATAGGAAAAAGGAGAAAACTTTAGGAGGCGTATAAAAATTGATTTCAAAAGAAACGATATTTGAAGCACTTAAAAACGTACTAGATCCAGAGATAAAGAAAAGTTTAGTAGAGTTAAATATGATAAAGGATGTAGAAATATTAGGACAAGATGTAATTGTAAATGTAACACTTACTACTATGGGTTGCCCACTAAAAGACAAAATAAAAAAAGATATAATATCTGAAATAAAAAAAGTAGAAGAAGTAGAAAACGTTGAAGTTGTCTATGGTGAAATGACAAAAGAACAGAAGCAAGAAATGATTCAAAAGCTTCAAGGAAAAGGAGAAAGAAAAAATCCTTTTGCAAATACCAGAGTAATAGCAGTAGGCAGTGGAAAAGGTGGAGTAGGAAAATCTACAGTAACAGCAAATCTAGCAGTAGCAATGAGTAGTCTTGGATATAAAGTGGGACTTATAGATGCAGATATACTAGGCTATAGCATTCCTCAAATAATGGGAATAAACAAAGAAAGACCAACAATAATTGAAGAAGGCGTCATAATGCCTATAGAAAAAAAAGGCGTAAAAGTCATATCAATGGGAAACCTAATAGAAAAAAATGACGCACTTATTTGGAGAGGACCAATACTTGGGCAAATATTAACACAATTTATTTATGATGTTTATTGGGGAGAACTGGATTATATGCTAATTGATCTTCCTCCTGGAACAGGAGATGTACCACTAAGCCTAATGCAAAGCCTTCCAAAAGCAGAGATTTTAATAGTTACAACACCACAAATAACAGCAGCTAGTGTAGCTAAAAGACTAGGATTTATGGCAGCAAAGACAAATAATAAGATAACAGGCGTCGTTGAAAACATGTCCTATTTTATCTGTAACAATTGTTCAGAAAAGCATTTTATATTTGGTGAAGGAGAAGGAGAGAAACTTAGTTCTGAGCTTGGTGCAGCCTATCTAGGAGACATACCACTAATGACAAGTATAAGAGAAGGCAGCGACAAAGGAAATATATTAGCTGGAGATATAAATACAGAAATAGGCAAGATTTATAATAAAATTGCAAAGAAACTAGAACACTTGGGTTAACCAAGTGTTTTTTTATAATATTTCTTATTAGCAAAATAAATTATGGAGAAACTATTTACAAAGTAAAAACGAAATGCTATAATAAAACAAACCACCCCACCTGGGGAGGGGTATAAAAAGGAGTGAAAAAGATGGCAACAAAAAAATTAACTATAAAAGTTTTAGGTATGACCTGAGCAGCTTGTGCAAAAAGGGTAGAGGTTGCTCTATCAAAATTAGAAGGCGTGAATACTGCTTCGGTAAACTTAATTGCAGAAAAAGCTACTATTGAATTCAATAGTGAAAAGCTTTCAATAGATGAAATAGTAAAAGCAGTTGAAAAAACAGGATATGAGGTTCCTTTAGGGAAGACTACATTAAATATAGAAGGAATGACATGTGCGGCATGTTCTGCGAGAGTAGAAAAGGTTCTAAGTAAAATTGAAGGAGTAAAATCAGTAAACGTTAACTTAGCTTTAAACAAAGGAACAATAGAGTACATTGAAGGAGACTTGACAGTAGAAGATTTTAAAAGCGCTGTAAATAAGGCAGGATATAAAGCAACAGAAGAAATAAACACTAGTTCAGATAAAGAAAAGGAAGCTAGAGAAAAAGAAATAAAGACATTAAGAACTTTACTTATAATATCAGCAATACTAGCCCTTCCACTTTTTTCAGCCATGTTTTTTCATATGGCTGGAGTCCATACTATTTTAAGTAATGGATATTTTCAATTGCTACTAGCTACACCTGTTCAGTTTATTGTAGGCTATAGATTTTATAAAGGAGCATACCACTCACTAAGAGGTGGAGGAGCCAATATGGATGTACTAGTTGCCTTGGGTACATCAGCAGCTTATTTTTATAGCTTATATAATGTAATAGTAGGCGTGACAGATTACTATTTCGAAGCTTCAGCAGTTATTATTACATTAATACTTTTAGGAAAGCTTTTAGAAGCATTAGCAAAAGGCAGAACATCAGAGGCCATCAAAAAGCTAATGGGATTACAGGCCAAAACAGCTAGAATAGTTAGAGATGGAGAAGAAGTAGATATACCTATAGAAGAAGTAGAAGCAGGAGATATAATAATAGTTAGGCCAGGGGAAAAGATACCTGTAGACGGGAAAGTTGTAGATGGAAATTCATCAGTTGATGAATCCATGTTAACAGGTGAAAGTATACCAGTAGATAAAAAAATAGGCGATGAAGTAATAGGAGCTACAATAAATAAATTTGGAACATTTAAATTCCAAGCTACAAAAGTCGGGAAAGACACAGCATTAGCACAGATAATAAAACTAGTAGAAGATGCACAAGGTTCCAAAGCTCCAGTTCAGAGACTTGCAGACAAGATATCAGGCATATTTGTACCTACAGTAGTTGGTATAGCAATTATTACATTCTTATTATGGTATCTCATAGCTGGAGACTTTACTCAAGCTCTAATCAGTGCAGTTGCAGTATTAGTAATAGCATGTCCTTGTGCCTTAGGTCTGGCTACTCCTACAGCCATAATGGTAGGCACAGGAAAAGGAGCAGAAAATGGTATACTAATAAAAGGTGGAGAGCACCTAGAAAGAGCTCATAAGCTAAACTCTATAGTATTCGATAAGACAGGAACCATAACTAAAGGTGAACCAGAAGTCACAGATGTAATAGCCTTTGACTATGAAGAAGACCAGATACTTAGACTTACAGGGATTGCAGAGAAAAACTCTGAGCATCCATTAGGTCAGGCAATAGTAGAGAGAGCAAAGGAAAAAGGTATTCAGCTAGCTGATACAGATAAGTTCGAAGCTATACCAGGTCATGGAATATATGCATCTATAGAAGGAAAAGAGCTATATGTAGGAAATAGAAAGCTTATGGCAGATAAGAATATAGAAATATCCCATGTAGAAAATAAGATATCAGGGTTAGAAGATGAAGGAAAAACAGCCATGCTAATATCTATAGACAGGAAAATAAGCGGTATAATAGCAGTAGCAGACACAGTAAAAGAAAATTCAAAAGAAGCTATTAAAAGACTTACAGATATGGGAATAGAAGTTTATATGATAACAGGAGACAATGAAAGAACAGCAAAAGCCATAGCAAAGCAAGTTGGTATAGAAAAAGTATTAGCAGAAGTACTTCCTGAGCATAAGGCAGAAAATATTGAAAGAATAAAATCAGAAGGAAAAGTTGTTGGAATGGTCGGTGATGGAATAAATGATGCACCAGCACTTGCAGCAGCAGATACAGGTTTTGCCATAGGAACAGGAACAGATGTAGCTATGGAAGCAGCAGATATAACTCTTATAAAAGGAGACTTAAGAGATATAGTTCATGCCATAGAATTAAGTAGAAAAACCATGAGAACAATAAAGCAAAACCTATTCTGGGCATTTGCATATAACACAGCAGGTATCCCACTTGCAGCTTTAGGCTTCTTAAATCCAATGATAGCAGGAGCAGCCATGGCGTTTAGCTCAGTATCAGTAGTTAGCAATTCGCTTAGATTAAAAAGGTTTAGACTGAAATAATGATAATAAAAAAGGAGAGTGTCACATGAAAAAAACATTAACAGTAGAAGGAATGAGCTGCCAACATTGTGTAAAAGCAGTAAAAAGTGCATTAAGCCAACTAGAAGGAGTTAGGTCAGTAGAGGTGGATTTGGCTGCGAAAAAAGTAGACGTAGAAGGAGATAACCTACAAGATGAGGTACTAAAAGCAGCCATAGAAGATGCGGGATATGAAGTATTATAGAAAATAGAATGGAGAATATAAATGAATGAAGGAAGAAAAAAAGCATTAAGTCTTCTTAAAACTTCTAAAGGACAAGTCGAAGGTATCATAAAAATGATAGAAGAAGAAAGATACTGTGTAGACATATCCAAGCAAATATTATCTGTAATAGGCTTACTAAAAAAAGCAAACTTAAATATATTAGATCAGCACATAAAAAGCTGTGTAAAAGATGCTATTTTAGAAGGCCATGGCGATGAAAAAATAGAAGAAATAATAAACGTAATAGATAAGTATATAAAATAAAAAACCACTCGTGCAGTATAGCTTACAATGGCACGAGTGGTTTTTTCATTACATGTTGTATTTTTCAAGGTCTTCCTTAAAGGCTTCAGACACATTTTTAAATTCAACAATATTATTCATCATTTTTTCAATTTCAGCTGTATAAGAAGTCATACTAGCACTTACTTCTTCAGATGAAGCAGAATTTTCCTCAGCAATAGCAGCTAAAGATTCAATATTTTCAGATACCTTATTAATATTATTAGTTTCTTCAGTAAGCTGTTTAATCATTTCAATTAGAGTAGTTGATACTTCCTTTACAGATACTACAATAGAATGATTAATGTCAGCAACATTAGAAAGCTTATGATTTTCATCATTTAAAATAGAATATTGGTTTTCAATCTGTGCCACAACAGAGTCAATTTCATTAATGAATGTTATTAAATTAGAATTAATATGTTTAACTGCATCCTTAGACTCTTCAGCAAGATTTCTTATTTCCTCAGCCACAACAGCAAACCCTCTACCTTGGTCACCAGCCCTTGAAGCCTCAATAGCAGCATTCAAAGCAAGTAGATTAGTTTGATCAGCAATATTTTCAACAGTTTCAACTATCTTTGTAACATCCTTAGCCCTTTTTTGAAGAGAAAGACTATTTCCTTTAACCTGCTCAAACTTAGATAATATGTTATTCAAACTAGAAGAGGTATTTTTTAATTCATTGTAGCTATTTCCAATTCTATCAACAACATTTTCAAGCTCATCCTTACTATGGTTTTCATTATCAGCTATCTTATTTAATGAAATAATATTATTGTTTAGCAAATAAGCTGCATTTTCAGTTTCCTCAGCTTGATTTACTGCTCCCTCAGCTACTTGTTCTACAACTCCTGATATTTCTCTAGAAGTATGACTCATGTTGCTTGAGATTTCATTAAACTTGTCACTAAATACATTGAGCTCATCAGTCATTCCTTTGAAACCAACAAAATCACTTTTTAAAATATCCTTGTATTCATTAATTAACTTATTAATATCTTCAAAAAAGTCATTAGTAGATATATCATGTTCTTCAGAATAATTATTTTCTTTTAAGTTATTTAACTGATAAACAATACTTTTAGCAGGAGCTAGAAGTAGTTTAGTGATGACAAATGGTATTATAAGGCTAAGACCCAAAACAACACCAGTCAATGGCCATTTGTCCAAAAAATATGAGAGTATTACGTAAGGTACACCAATTAATACTAGTGAAGCGATAGCTATCTTGCCCTCAAGTTTTTTTATAAAACCAAAAGATAAAAATTTATTTATTCCGTATTTCTTATAATTATATATTTGCTCGGGAAAAGTAATATGTACTTTAGTAAAATCATCAGATTTTTCTATAACTTCTACACCAATATTTTCATTGTAATATCTAGCAGCACCCTTAAGCATTCCATGAAAATATCCAAACATACCTCTGTGTGACTTGTAGGTCATTTCTGCCTTGTTACCACTTATTGCCTTCATGCCTAATATAGGGGGTTTTGCACCAGGGATTCTTTCTGTAACTACCACATGTATATCATACATAGCTTTTAAAAATGAGTACAGATTTTTGTATTTAAAAAAACCAGGGTAATCCTTAGAAAAGGTTATGACATTATCCATGCCTATTTCTTCCCATGTGTCATAAGCAGATTTTCCTATTTTTTTTGAAATAGCATCTACAATTCCTCTTGCATAAGAATCCTCAATATCTTCAGTAGGCTTAAATATCCTATTTGGCTCCATACCAACTGTTGTCATGGCTTCATTAACTAAAGAGTCGCCATAAAGCTTTCTTGAAGTTTTAATCCATGCTGATACAATAGTTCCTTTCATAATTTAGGGCTTAGCCCATTTCCTCCTTTACACTCTAAACTCATTCTTCTTTATTGTTCCACAAAAAATTACATAATCCTTCTTTTTTTGAACACATATCTTATCAATACCCCAAAAGTTATTGCCATGCACACGTAAAGCTAAATTCTCATAATATATATTATATATCTGTATCTTAATTAAATAGCCTGATTTCCATGTTTGACTTTTCGGGGAGGTAATTTCATGTTATCTAATAACATTGTTTATATAAATGTTTTTATTCATAAAGAAAATAAAATAGTTAAACTTCCATTAGAAGAAGTTGTTTTGATGGCGGTCTTAGCACAAATAAAAGAAGAGTTTCATTTTGAAATGATAAAAACTCAAGGCATAGTGGCAAGAACACAGCTAATACGGCTAGCTAAAGCATTCGATGGTCCTGGTTGCTCAAAACACAAAGGATGCGATATCTGTGACGAAGAACATTGTATACACCTTGCAGACAAAGAATATTTAAAGAGAATTTGGACTGATGAATATGAAAAAAAAGTAGAGGAAGTAAAAAAAGCAGTAAAGGAGACAGAAGGATTAATAATGACTTATGACAATAAACCCATAGACGCTAGATTTCATGATACCTGTGGAGGCTCCACAGAAAATTCCGAAAGCGTCATGTCAAGAAAAATAGTTTATCTTAGAAGAGTATTGTGTGATTATTGTACCGATTCTCCTAACTGGGATAACAGTAAGTCCATATCTATAGAAGAACTAGAGAACAAATTAAATGTAAAGTTTCCAGCCCTAAAGCCTACCTTAAAAACTAGCATAGAAGGTTTCTTTGATGATATAGAAAGAGATGAATTCGGTCGTGTCATTAGCATAAAAATATCAGGTAAGGAATTTAAGGGAACAGATATGACAGAGTTACTAGGACTAGATTCCACAAGATTTAGTTTTTTACCTACAGTAATAACCTTTGTCACTAGAGGTAAAGGTGAAGGATTAGGATTGTGCCAATATGGCGGAAATCAAATGGCTTTAGAAGGTAAAAGCTATTTAGAAATACTAAAGTATTATTTTACAGGAATTGAAATAAAGAAAATTGAGAAACCATGTATAGAAAAGCCCTTAATTGGAAGAATAATAATGTTAGATCCTGGCCATGGAGGAGAAAACAGCCATGAATATGTAGGGATAAATGGCACAAGAGAAAAAGATATTGTGCTTAAAATATCAAAGAAACTAAAAGAATCATTAGAAAACTTAGGAGCAGAAGTTCCTATGACAAGAGAAAAAGACGAATACGTTTCACTTTCTAAAAGGGCTCAAATGGCTAATCAAATAAGGCCTAATTTTTTTATAAGCATTCATTTAAATGGCTATGCAAATCCTTCGATTCATGGTTGCGAAATATATTATTATAGAAATGATAAAGAGAGCGAAACATTAGCCAAATCTATAATGTCAAATTTAACTAGGGATGAAGAAATACTTGATCGTGGAATAAGAATAGCAGATTTTTATTTATTAAGAGAAGTGTCTGTAGGCTCATTACATCTAGAACTAGAATATATAACTAATCCTGAAAAAGAATTGAAATTAAATGATGCGACATATATTGACAAAGTAATAGCGGGGATTACGGATGGATTGATAGAATACTACAAATACTAGGATAATTACTGCTTTTTTATAGCAATTTGTTAGAAATTTGTATTTGACAAAGACTAGTATTATATAGTACAATAAAAAGTTATATTTGACAAAGGGACTCATATGTGATATTATGATATATGGATAAATGGAAAGAAGGTGATTGTTTGTTGGAAAAAAACTCTTTGGCTAAAATAAGGGCCAATGTGGAAAGTTGCGTAGGACAGAAGGTTAGATTAAAAGCTAACAAGGGAAGGAAGAAGACAACAATCAGGGAAGGAATCATAGAAAGCGCATACCCTAGTATTTTCGTAGTAAAAATCGACGGTGGATATAACTCTATAAGAAGAGTATCTTATAGCTATTCCGATATATTGACAGAAACAGTTGAAGTTACCCTTTGTAATGAAGAAAGAAAGATTCAAATAAGTTAAATATAAGCTACCCTTAGGGTAGCTTGTGTTTTTTGTAAATTACTTTTGTAGAAGGGGTGCATGTTTTGAAAAACAGCAGGATAAAAAAAGTAGCTATATTAGCATTTGTATACTTTTTTCTAATAACTTTCATTAAACCAGTTGCATATTCAGAGCCTACAGAAAAGTTTGATATAGTCATTAAAGGTGGAGATATTTATAATCCTTCTACTGAACACCGGCTTAGTGGCTACAACTTAGGAATAAAAGACGGTAAGATAGAAAGGATTACAGAAGCAGATATTGAAGGAAAAGAAATTATTGATGCCACTGGATTAGTAGTATCTCCTGGATTCATTGACCTGATATCTTATGATCCTAATGACATAGGTATAAAGTTTAAGATATTAGATGGAGTTACTAGTAATCTTGCAATGCATGGAGGAACAGAAGATGCTAAGATATGGTATAGTCGCTGGGAAAAAAGAGGACTTCCTATTAACTTTGGTGCTTCAACCTTTATAACAAGGTTAAGGTGGCCAATAGTTGGCTATGGCGTAGATGCCACAATGACAAAAGAATCTGATATAAAAAAGCTTGTAGCTAGTGCTAGAAAAAATATAGAAGAAGGTGCACTAGGAATATCCTTTAGCTTTGAATATGTACCTGGCATACAAGAACAGGAAGTTATACCATTGCTAAAGCTAGCTAAAGAATATGATGTGCCTACTTTTTATCACCTTAGATCTTCAGATACATCACAACCAGATAAGCAACTAGAAGGAGTACAGGAAGTAATTGATTACGGGAGAGAAACCGGTGCAGCCATACATATAATGCATATAAATAGTACAGGTGGTACTTATGTAATGGAAGAGGCTTTAAAAATGGTTCATGATGCAATAGATGAAGGTTTAGATGTAACTACTTGCATTTACCCTTATGATTATTGGGCTACATACATTGACTCTGCAAGATTTAGACCTGGATGGCAGGATAGATTTAGAATTACATATAGTGATTTGCAAGTAGGTGGAACTGATGAGAGATTAACAGAGGAGACATTTAATCATTATAGAGCAACTACTCATTATTTAGTAGCAGCCCATGGCTCCATGCCAGAAGAAGAGATTACAATGGCACTTAAAGACCCTATAGTAATGATAGGCTCAGATACAATAATAGAGCCTTCACTAAACAATCACCCAAGAGGTGCAGGTAACTATAGCAGACTATTTGGTAAGTATGTAAGAGAGGAAAAAGTCCTTACAATGATGGAAGCCATTAAAAAGGCTTCATACCTTCCAGCAAAGAGAATGGAAAGTGCTGCACCCTCAATGAAAGTAAAAGGGAGAATAGAGATAGGAGCAGATGCAGATATTACAATATTCAATCCAGATACTATCATAGATAAAAGTACAGTAAAAAGTCCAGATACACCATCAGAGGGGATTGAATATGTAATAGTAAATGGAGTAATTATAAAAAATAAAGATGGAATAATAAAAAATGTAAAACCAGGAAAAGCTATTAAATCTTATTTTATTGATAAGACTTTAGAAAATAAACCTATAGACTTATTTACAATGACAATAGATGAAGATATAAAGAGCAGCCTTTCTGATGCATACAATATTGATGGTGACACATATGTGCCATTAAATAAGTTTTTTGACACCATAGGAAAGAAAGTAATAGATAATAATAATGGGGATATAGAAATTGACAATATACTGCTCCAACTAGGTACAAATACAGCTAAGGTAAATTCATCAGATATTAGCTTAGAAAAAGAACCAATAATATATAAAGGCAACACATATATATATCAAGGCGATTTGCAAGCATTGCTAAAAGATGAATATGATATTACCTTAAAAGATAGCGAAATACATATCAAAACTTTGTCATTAGGACAGGGAAAAAATGAGAATGAAAGTGATAAAATTGACAAAGAAGTAGAATCAATTTCAGAAAAGAAACCATCGATTATTTCAATAATTATAACAATTATTTTGGCAGTAGGAATTATATTAGCTGCACTGACGATTAGCAAGAATAAATCAGGAAAACAATAGACTATTATCAATCATTTAAACTGCCAGTTTATCTAAGAAAGAAATTCAGATAGACTGGCAGTTTTGTGTATAATATAGCTCCTCATATAGGTTCATTTTCACTACCTACTTATGTTAAGGAAATGTTGCTATACAAAATCATGGATTCTTTAACTCACTAAAACGTCTAAACTTCTCTCTGAAGACATAGTATTAAATAAATAATACTTTTTATTGATTTAATTAGTAATTTTTTGGGACATTAGAACATATTATTTTGCATAGGAATATATTAGTGTGGTATTTAAAAATTACTTAAAGTCTCAGATAAAGGGAGGAGGAATTTCATGGCAGTTGAACTAATCAAGGATTTACTTAAGATAGACCAAGTAGTAGGAAAAGATGAGATACAAGCACTAGTAGAAGGAGAAATCACAGTTCCAGAGACTAAGCCCAAAATTAATAAAGTACTAAAAATAGATGGGGACGTAGAAGTAACAGGTACAAAAGTAGCTAAAGGGAAGATTATAGTTAACGGAATAGTAAACTTTAATGTCCTATATAGTACAGATGACGAATTGCAATCAGTACATAATCTAGATGCAACGACAGATTTCAAGGAAGAAATAGAGATAGAAGGAGTAAACGAAGGTATAGTAGCAGATATAAAAGCTAACGTAGAGCATATAGATTATGATCAAGTTGGAGATGCTTCAATATCAGTAAAAACTGTAATATCTATTGCTGGTAAAGCTACTCTAGACAATACTATTGACATTATTAAAGATATTAAGGGTTCGGATGGAATCCAGGTGTTAAAGGAAAACATAAGATATAACGATGTAATGGGTACCAATACTTCATCTACATTAGTAAAAGAAGCTTTTGAACTTGAAGAGCAAATGCCAGACATTATAGATATCCTTAGGGTTGATACTAAGGTATATGAAAAAGAGACAAAAGTAGTAGATGACAAAGTTATAGTTGCAGGTGTAGTAGCATGTTCGATTATGTATTTTGGAGATGACGAAGAAAACAAAGTAAATTATGTTAACCATGAAATACCATTTACACACTTTGTAGAACTGCCTGGTGCCGAAAAAGACATGGACTGTGGATTAAAGCTTAGTTCTTATGATGTAAATTATGATGTAAAAGAAGACATAAACGGTACCCTAAGAATAATAGATATTGAATCCACAGTAAAGATTAGCGCAAAAGTTTATAGACAGATGGAAAAAGAAGTAGCAGTAGATACCTATTGTACTAATAAAATATTTGACATCAAAAAACAAGAAGTAGTAGTATCAGAAAACATTGGGCAAAGCACATCAAAAGAATTAATAAAAGGATCTTTAGACCAAGGAAAAGAAGTAGTAAAGGCTATCTATAATGTAAGCGGAAGGTCCTTAATCACTGATTACAAGCTAATGGAAAGCAAAGTGATTATAGAAGGATTATTGGAAGTAGATATGCTATATCAATCAGAAGAAAACAATGAAATAAAAGATGTTAGACACGAGATTCCATTTAAAACTTATGTAGATATAGAGCAAGAAGACGATGAACTAGATTTAGAAGTGGAAAACATATTAGAAGATATAAGCTTTAAAAAAATTAATAGTCATGAAGTAGAGATAGAAGCATCTATAAACAACTATGTATCTGTAAATAGAGTAAAAAAGATAAATATCGTTACAGAAGCAGTAGAAACAGGAGAAGCAATAGATAGAGTTTCTAGACCAAGTATTACAATATACATAGTTCAAAAAGATGACACATTATGGGATATAGCTAAGAGATATAATACTACAGTAGAAGAAATAATAAGTACTAATGACATAGTTTCTCCAGAAAACATAATGCCAGGAGAAAAGATAATTATTGAAAAGAATGTTAGCTTTGAGCTATAAGTAGATAATATAAAAATGGCCTAAGGAAACCTTAAGGCTATTTTTATTTCATATGATCTACCAACGATTTATGGTAAAAACTTTCATAAATCGGGTTAGGTCATAAAAGTTTTTTGTATTTTGTATATAGAATATATTATACTATAATATAAAGGAAAAGATTTAAATCTGAAATTAGCAGTAGATTGGAGAACACCATGAAAAAAATAACAATAGACGCACATGCAAAAATCAATTTATCTTTAGATGTCCTTAAAAAAAGAGAAGATGGCTATCATGACCTTGAAATGATAATGCAGCAATTAGCTTTAAAGGATGTCATTACAATTGAAGAAAAAAACTCAGGCTTTACTATAGATTCAAATTCAAAATCAGTACCTTTAGACTCTTCTAATCTAGTATATAAAGCCTATAAAAGTTTATCAGAAAAATTCAATATAAATAAAGGAATTCACATACAAATAGAGAAGAATATACCAATAGCTGGAGGCCTTGCAGGGGGCAGTACGGATGCAGCTGCAGTTTTAAAAGGTCTTAATACTCTATGGCAGCTAAATCTTAGTGAAGGAAGCCTAATGGATATAGGTCTAAAGATTGGAGCAGATGTGCCATATTGTATTATAGGTGGTACTGCACTAGCTAGGGGCATTGGTGAAAAACTTACTAGACTTAATAGATTTTCTGATAGGCTTGTATTAATTGCAAATCCAGGCTTTAATATTTCAACTGCCTATGTATACAATAATCTTAAATTAGATAAAATATCAGATAGGCCTCAGACAACAACCTTATTAAAACACATAGAAAATGGAGACACAGAACTTGTAGCTAAGGGCATGAAAAATGTATTAGAAACAGTTACTATAAACGAAAATCCCATATTAAATAAGATAAAAGAACAGATGCTAATGCATGGGGCTCTGGGAAGCCTTATGAGTGGCAGTGGACCAACAATTTTTGGCATATTCAATGATCCAAAGGATATGAGCAAATGTGAAGAAAGCTTAAAATACAGTATTAAAACAGTTTTATCAACAAGAACTGTTTAAGGAGGAATACAAATGGATATTGACTTAGAAAAACTAAACCTACATGATTATAAGCCACTTAGAGAAATAGTGTTTGAATCTATAAGAGAAGCTATATTAGATGGTAGATTAAAGCCTGGAGAGAGAGTAATGGAAGTACAATTAGCAGAAAAGCTTGGCGTCAGTAGAACTCCAGTAAGAGAAGCCATTAGAAAGCTTGAGCTTGAAGGACTTCTAGTGATGGAGCCAAGAAAAGGTGCCTATGTAGCAGATATTTCATTAAATGATGTAGTAGATGTATTAGAAATCAGATCATCCCTAGAAGGCTTGGCTGCATCTCTAGCTGCTATCAGAGCAAATGAAGAAGAAATTGAATTGCTAAGACAAAAAGCTGTTGAATTCAAACAATGCATAGAGAAAAAGGATGTTCAAGGCATGATAAACAAAGACACAGAATTTCATGAAGTAATATTATTAGCTGCTAAAAACAAAAAATTAACATCTATAATTGAAAGCTTAAGGGAACAAGTGCAAAGATTTAGAGTAGCATATTTTACTGAATACAATATGACAACATATCTTGTAGAAGAACATCAAAATGTATTAAATGCAATAGAAAACAGAGAACCTGAGAGAGCAAGTAAGTACGCACAAAATCATATAGAAAATATTGAGAAGTATATAGTTTCTGGTTTAAAAGATAATTTTAAAATTGATAATATATAAGATTATATATAAGGGATGAAAAGCCATGATAAATTGTGTAATTCTTGCAGGAAATGAAGATAGTCAGCTTGCAGAAAAAAGTAGCAAGGCTTTTATTGAGTTACAAGGTAAACCAATGATTATGTATGTTATAGATGCATTAAAAGCATCTAATAAAGTAGATAAAATAGCAGTAGTAGGAGATAAAAGTCAACTTGGCAGTTTAAGCATACATGTAAACACTATAATAGATCATAAAGGCAGTATTCTAGATAACATTGCTGCTGGAGCAAGATACTTTAAAGAAGATGATATGCTCCTTATATCCACTTGCGATATACCACTATTAACAGGAGAAGCTGTGGCAGATTTTATAACAAGGGCTTTAGTTTCTAAAGCAGACATATGCTATCCCATAATAAATAAAACTACCTGTGATCTTGCATATCCAGAATCTAAAAGAACTTATGCAACTCTAAAAGAAGGTCAATTTACAGGTGGCAATTTATTTATGGTAAACCCTACAATAATTGATAGGTCTTTATACATAGCAGAGCAAATGATAAGCTACAGAAAAAGTCCAGCAAAAATGAGTAGAGTGTTAGGGCTTCCATTTTTAATTAAGCTTGCTACGGGAAGGCTTAGTATAGAAGAGGTAGAGAATAGAGTATCAAAGCTTTTGAATATTCGTGGAAAGGCTATAATATCAAAATATGCTGAAATAGGAAACGATGTAGATAGGCTGGAGCATGTACAAGTAATAGAAAGATATATGCAAAAAAACACAAGGTGCATTTTATAAAATGCACCTTGTGTTTTTTTGCATAAAATGTATTCTGTTGGCAAACATTATAGCTATAAGCATGGGTTAAAATCGTGTTTTTAATTTTACGTTTGTATATTAGTATTTTTACCTAATAGTTTGATTAGGAGTTGATAAACAAATGATATTTAGTGAAGTCCTTAACTATAGCATCAAACCATTACTAGGCGGTTTTCTAATATTTTTTATTATATTAGCTGGGGCATTTGTTCTATTAATAGATAGAAAAGAGCTACAAGCTGCTGGAAAGAAAAAGGATGCGAAATTAGCAAAACTACTAGGTATTTCATACATAGTAGCTGGACCAATACTCTATCTTATAGGCAGAATTATTTAAGGAGGCATATTAGATGAGCTTTTTAGATAAATTCTTCAAAAAAAAAACAGAAGAAAAAAGTGCTGAGAAGAAAAAGATGCCCTCATCAAGAAATTTAGAAGAAAATATTAATAAGTTAAAAGAGGTATTTAAAGACTGTGATGACGTGCTTTTTAGAAAATTCAAGGTAGGCACAGAGCAAATACACGAGTTTGCAGTAATACAGATTGATGGAATAGCAGATAAGGACTTAGTAAATCAGCATGTATTAAGACCTCTTATGCTAGAAGGCAGAGGAAAAGAGCCTGAGGATATAAGAGATGGCCTATTTAGACTATCCATGGACGGAGCCATAGCAACAACAGAAATAAAGGAAATAGACAATTTAACAGAGGCAGTAGACAGCATTTTAGTAGGAGATACTGTCCTCTTGATAAACGGCTACGAAAAAATAATCATAATAGGTTCAAGAGGATATCCTACAAGAGGAATATCACAGTCTGAATCAGAGACAGTAGTCAGAGGACCGAGAGATGGCTTTGTAGAGACAGCAAAGTTTAATACAGGATTAATAAGGAAAAGAATAAGAGACACTAAATTCAAGATAAAAACTATGCAAGTAGGAGAAAGGTCAAAAACAGATGTTGCAATATTATATATTGAAGACATAGCCAACCCCTATTTAGTAGAAGAAGTAAAAAAAAGAATAGAAAAAATAAAAATAGATGCTATACTAGAAAGCTCTTTTATTGAACAACTTATTGAAGATAATCATTTTTCACCTTTTCCACAAATGGAAAACACTGAAAGACCAGATGTAGTAGCAGCTGCACTTTATGAGGGACGTATAGCGATAGTTGTGGATAATACTCCATTTTGCCTATTAGTTCCTGCTACACTAATGACTTTTTTACAGTCAGCAGAAGACTATTACCAAAGATGGCCAATAGTATCATTGACAAGACTCATTAGATACATAGCGGTTTTAATGTCATTATTAGCTCCTGCTTTGTACATAGCCTTAGTTTCCTATCATCCGGGACTACTACCGACGAAGCTGGCCTTATATGTAGGGGCTAGTAGAATTAATGTGCCTTTTCCAGCATTTATTGAGGCTTTTGCCATGGAAATAACAATAGAATTCTTAAGAGAAGCAGGCTCACGTATGTCCGGTCCTATAGGAACTACTATAAGTATTGTAGGAGGTCTTGTCATTGGGCAAGCTGCTGTAGAGGCAGGGATAGTCAGTCCTCTTATGGTAATAGTAGTAGCAGTTACAGCTGTAGCGTCCTTTATGATTCCCAATTATGGTTTTGCATCAGGTTTTAGAATATTAAGGTTTTTCATAATGGCTTTAGCTACAATACTTGGTCTATATGGGTTAGTGTTAGGACTTATTATAGTAACTACTCATTTAGTAAAACTAACTAGCTTTGGAGTACCTTATATGAGTCCATTCACTACTTTAGGTAGAGCAATGTCGGACTTAAAGGATACAGTTATTAAATTTCCACTTATAAAGATGAGGGAAAGACAAAAAATAACTAATTTAATTGATGAAGATAAGTTTATAAATAAGGAGAAGAAAAACGATGGAGCTGATAAAAAATGATAGGAAAAGATAGTAAGATATCCAACTTGCAAGTGGCAATTCTAATGTTGCATACAATATTAGGAGTGGGAATTCTTACTTTACCTAGTCCTTTAGCAGAAAGGCTTGGGACCTCAGGATGGGTTCTGATAATAATAACTGGCATTATAGCCATTATATTAGTAACTATGATAACAAAGATTATGAGTATGTATAAGGGGAAGAATATACTAGAAATAAGTAATCACCTTATGGGAAAACCACTTACCTATGTAGCTTTAGTCATAGTAGTCATACATATAATTGGGCAAGGTGCATTTGTTGTAAGAATTTTTGGAGAAGTTATAAAAATGTTCTTATTACTGGCTACTCCTATTGAGGTAGTTATATTTACTATGCTTTTAACAGCAGCATTTACTACTAGAAGTGGGATAGAGACTGTAGCTAGGTTCTCAATTATAGTAATACCATTTATAGTGATTCCACTTCTTATTATTTCTACAGTATTATTACAAGACTTAGACTTTACTAACCTTTTGCCTATCTTTAGGGTTAATCCTATACAGTTACTTAAGTCGATACCCTCTACTTTTTTCTCCTTTGGAGGCTTAGAATTTCTTTTAATATATATGCTCTTTTCAAAAAATCCTGAGTCAGCACTAAAATACAATCTTGGTGCCATAGTAGCAATAATAGTAGTATATTTAGGATCCTTTTTTATATCAATCGCAAGATTTGGGGAAAAAGGGCTTGCACTTCAACTCTGGCCTTTACTATCTTTATCAAAGGCAGTTCAATTCCCGAGTGCCTTTGTAGAAAACATAGAAGGAATTATTATGTCTATTTGGGTAGTTGTTGCCTTTACCACACTAATATCAGCTATATACTCGTCCTCAATACTACTAGAAAAAATGTTTAAAGTAGAAGAGCACAAATACCTCGTAGTATCTATTTTACCAATAATCTATTTCTTATCACTTATTCCCAGAAGTGTTGTTCTAGTATATAAGTATTTAGAAGTATTTACTTATATCTTTGGAACCTTTGCAACAATAGTTTATCCTTCACTGTTATTTATATTAGCAGTACTTAAAAGGAAAGGAGAAACCAGAAAAAATGAAAAAACAGCTTAAACTCTTTATTATATTGTCAATATCAATTTTGCTAACTGGGTGTTGGGATTTAATAGAAATAGATGAGAACTTTTTTATATCAGCAATGGGCATAGATATTTACAGGGGAGAAGAGCATTCTGCAGATGAAGCTGAAAGAAAGGCAGAGGAAAGTCAAATAACGCAAAAAGATAGGTTTATAATTACCTATGTAGCACCAGATTTAAGAGCAATAGGAAAAAATGCTACAAGCGAAGAACCCAGAATTGTCATGGCAAGTATAAGTAACAATCCCTACGAGACAACAAAGGAATTAGCTACAAGGATTAATAGGAATTTTTCCTTTAGACATGTAAAGGTAGTTTTAATAGGAGAAGAAGTGGCTAAAAACAAAGAATATATGCTAGAAATATTTGATAACTTAGGCAGACATGAGCAGCTAAGTAGAAAAATTTATGTGCTTATAGTAAAAGGAACTGCAAAGGAAATAATTGAAATAGAAGATCCATTTGAACCTGTAACGGGACAGCTTATATATCAAATATTGAACAAAAAACAAGGCTCACATAGATATAATGATGTAGTTTTAGAGGAAGTTTTGACAGAACTATATTTTAGTGGCAATGCACTTCTTCCTAGAGCTATACCAGGAAAGGGAGAGGTTAAGATAGCAGGCTCTGGAATAGTAAAGGATTTTAAGCTTATAGGATGGCTTGGAGAGGTGGAAAACATTGCAGCTATGTTCTTAATGAATAGAGTAAATAATGCTTTGCTTAACATAGAGTATGACAACGCCGTAGTACCCTATGTTATCACAAATTCAAATACAAAATGCAACATATCAGTAGATGGTGACACAATAAAGTATACTGCAAATATAGTAACTGAAGGCTATATTCAACAATATAAGCTAGAGGCCGCAAACAGTATAACTGACGAAAAGACTATAGTGGCTATAGAAAAAAGCTTAGAGGAAAAACTGGGAAAAGAAATACAAGTTACTTTTAACAAATTACAGAAAGAATTTAAGGCAGATGTCATAGGCTTAGGAAGAAATATGCGTAAATATGAGCCTGACTTATGGGATGAAATAAAAGATGATTGGGAAGAAGTTTTTCCGACTATAGAATTTGAAGTAAATGTAGATGCAAGATTAAGAAGAATTGGAATGACCAAGTAAAATATGTTTAAAATAATCAATAATTGCTAATACTTAGTTATAAAGGAAGGCAAAAGAAAATTGAGAATTAAGAACTGAAAGAACTGTCATCCTGAACGAATGTAAAGGAGTTCTATTAAGAATTGATAATGAAAAACTTAGGAACGGGGGAGAGGAGAAAATGAGATTAATAAAAAATTATAAAAGATTATTAATTGCTAGTGCCTTAGTGATTGTTATATCAGCAGTATTTGTAAGTTACATATTCAGTTCAGATATCAGCAGTGAAGCGTATAAAAGCAAGCTCATAAGATTGCATGTATTAGCCAATAGTGATTCACCAGAAGACCAAGAACTAAAGCTAAAAGTAAGAGACAAAATAATAGCTAATATGAATGACAAGCTAGGAAAATCACAGTCTATAGACGAAACTAGAGAAATAGTAAAAAACAATATTGACGAGATAAAAGAAATAGCACTTAAAGAAATAGAGTCTAACAAAAAAGACTACCAGGTAGCAGTTTCTTTAGACAATCAAAACTTTCCGACAAAATCTTATGGAGGATTTACATTACCAGCTGGGGAATACCAGGCTTTAAGAGTAGTAATAGGAGAGGGAAAAGGACAAAATTGGTGGTGTGTCATGTTTCCACCACTATGCTTCATAGATATAACAAATGGATTAACAGATGGCAAAACAAAAGATGAGCTAAGAAAAGTTCTTACAGAAGAAGAATTCAATATGATAATAAGTGCAAGAGACGAAGGGGAAATGCCAATAATCCTAAAATCAAAGGTACTAGAGCTATTTGAAAAAGGAAAAGTACAATTTGCAAAGATATTCATAGCTGACAGACAATAATTGTTTGTCAGCTTTTTTATGACCTAACCCGATTTATGAAAGCTCCTATCATAAATCGATGGTAGGTCAAACGCAATGAGAACCAAATTTGCACGACCGGATGGGAGTGAACAAATTTGTGTTTCGAAACTGCGATATGACAATTATAAATTGCCTGCATAAATATAGACATTTTTACAGAAAATAAGACCAATCCGAATTAATACTTACAACATAGGAGAGGAGGATAATAAATTTGAAGAAGGCAGTATTAATATTAAGCTTTTTAATAATAGTTACATTTGTAGCAGGGACCTTTTACATAAACGAAAACACATACTCAGCTCAAGCAAAAGAGTATTCAACACTACAGGAAGGAAGCCTATACTGGGGCTCAAGAGGAGAAAACGTAAAGAAAGTACAATCGAGACTTTCTCAGTGGGGGTATCTTGTAGGAAATGTAGATGGGGTATATGGAGCTGCTACATATAGAGCAGTAAGAAGGTTTCAAAGAGCTCATGGACTGACAGAAGATGGAGTAGTAGGACCAGCCACAGCAAGAGCAATTGGAATTTCACTAACTACAGCAGCGGCCCCAGCTAATACAGGACTAAATAGAGAAGGCGATGTATATTTGTTAGGAAAAACAATACATGCAGAGGCAAGAGGAGAGCCTTATATAGGAAAAGTTGCAGTAGGAGCAGTTATACTAAATAGAACCAGACACCCTTCATTTCCTAATACAATAGCAGGGGTAGTATATCAGCCATTAGCATTTACAGCAGTAGCTGATGGACAGATAAATTTAGAGCCAGATGCTGAATCAATAAGAGCCGCCAGAGATGCAATAAACGGTTGGGATCCAACCTATGGTTGCAGATATTATTGGAACCCAGCAACAGCTACGAGCAAATGGATATGGTCACGTAAAGTAGTTATAAAAATAGGCAAACACTGGTTTGGAAACTAAAGGAGGTGAATAAAATTGAGTAGAAGAGGGATAACTTCTGCCTTATTAGCAATAGCACTCTTAGCAGTAGGAGTTTGGGGAGCTTACCAATACCAGCTGAAAAATGATTATAAAATAGCGTTAAGTAATGACTACCAGAGACTTTTTCATGATACAAAAGCACATATAGCAAATGTACAAGTCGCATTATCAAAAGCATTATTATCTGATTCAAAAGAGCAAAATGTGCTTCTACTAACACAAATAATGCAACAAGCCAGCTTAGCTCAAGATAAACTATCACAATTGCCTGTAAGTCATAGTGACATTAGTAAAACTCAAAAATATTTGACTCAAGTAGCTGACTACAGTTATTCATTAGTAAAACAGCATTTAACTGGAAAAGAACTAGATAGCAAACAAAGAGAGTCAATGTTTAATCTTCAAGATTATTCAGCTTATTTAACAAAAGAGCTAGCAACACTTCAAGATAAGATAATGAAAGGAGATGTTGCTCTAGGTCGAGTAGAGAGAAAGCAAAGAGAAGGCTTGAGAGAAACAAATGAAGACATGTTAAATACAAGCTTAGCTAAATTTGAAGAAACAATGACAGAATATCCAGAACTAATATATGATGGACCATTTTCAGATCAAATTATGAATATGAAGCCTAAAGGCTTAGGTAATAAAAAAGTAAGTGTAGAAGAAGCTAGAAAAATAGCAGAAGACTTCCTAGGAAACAAGCAAAAATGGACCTTAACATTATTTGAAGAAGGTGACCAATTAAACGATGCAGCCACTATACCTTCTCATTCCTTTAGTGTATCTACAGGAGATAGGGACAATAAAACAGGAGGATATATTAGTGTAAGCAAACAAGGCGGCCATGTAGTATGGATGGCTAATCCAAGAGGCGCAGGAAATATTAGTTTGTCTATGAAGCAAGCTCAAGATAGAGCACTAAAGTTTCTAGAAGAAAAAGGATATAAAAACATGGAGCCAAATTACTCACTAAGATATGATGGAGTAGGACTGTTTAATTTTGCATATACTGAAAAAAATGTAACCATATACCCTGATTTGATAAAAGTAAAGGTAGCCTTAGACAATGGAGATATCGTAGGCTTTGAAGCAGCAGCATATTTACATGCTCATCATAATAGACAAATACCAGAACCAAAACTAACACAAGAAGAAGCCAGAGACAAAGTAAGACTTGATTTTAATATAGACAGTATAAGGCTTGCCATGATACCAAAAGGTTCAAAAGAAGTATTATGCTACGAGTTTAAAGGTAAATATAAGGAAAGTGACTATATAGTATATATAAATGCACTAGATGGAAAAGAAGAACAAATACTGCAGATAATAAAAGATGAAAATGGAACATTAACATTTTAAACATATACCAATAGCGGAGAATTAATTCTCCGCTATTATACTTTTTCAACTGAATAATAGATGCAAAGCTAATATAAAAAGAATCATTAAAACATTGTTAATTAATTGACAAGTATGTTATCGAGTAATATACTGTATATGACAGATTTAATTTATCATAAAAGGGGGTTTTTTAAATGTCAATTGAGGTTTTTAAAAGTACTACTAAATTAGCAGAAGGTATGAAAGTAGAATGTACCGCAAGGAGCCATAAAATTATTTTAGATGAACCTACAGGTTTAGGTGGTACAGATAAAGGAATGAACCCTGTAGAAGCAGTATTATCAGCATTAGGGGCTTGTAAATGTATAGTAGCTAGATGCTTTGCAAGGGCTCATAAAATTGATCTTCAAGATTTTTGGGTAGAGGTAGAAGGAGATTTAGATCCAGACGGTTTTCAAGGTAAAAATAAAAATGTAAAAGTTGGCTTCTCAGCTATTAGATCCAAGATTCACATTAAATCAAGCTCTTCTAAAGAAGATATAGAAAGATTTGTTGAGTTTATAGATAGAACTTGTCCAGTAGCAGATACTTTAGCAAATTCACCAAATTTAGTTACAGAATTAACAATAGAAAAATAAATAAATCATAGCAATTTTAAACCAGAGGGACATAAAAAATTACCCTCTGGTTTTTTATGCGCTGGGGACGGTTCTTTTTGCATTTTTGTGTTTTCCATAATAACTATATTTACAAATAGCCTTTTTTCCTCTATTATCATATAATATACTTAGTATATTTTTATATAAATCAAGGGGGAAGTTATTTTATGGACAATAGACCAATAGGAATATTCGATTCAGGTATAGGAGGACTAACAGTACTAAAGGAAATAGCAGAACAGCTACCTCATGAAGATATTATATATTTTGGAGATACAGCTAGAATACCATATGGAACAAAATCAAGAGAAACAATAATTAAATACGCCTTTCAATGTATAAAATTTCTATTAAGTAAAAATGTAAAAGCAATAGTAATAGCATGTAATACAGCTAGCGCATTAGCTTACGAAGAAGCACTACAAGCATTTGATGTTCCAATATTGGGAGTTATACAGCCTGGAGCAAAAGCAACAATTAATAAAACAAAAAACAATAAAATTGGTGTAATAGGTACTACAGCAACAATAAACAGCGATGCATACCAAAGTTCTATAAGGTCATTAAATAAATCAGCAGAAGTAATAGGAATTGCATGTCCGCTATTTGTGCAAATAGTAGAAGATGGCTGGGAAGACACAGATGTAGCATTGATAACAGCAGAGAAATACCTTATGGAATTAAAAGAACATAATGTAGATACCTTAGTTTTAGGATGTACCCATTATCCAATACTAAGATACACACTATCAAAGGTAATGGGAGAAAAAGTATCCTTAGTAAATCCTGCCTTTGAAACAGCAAAAGAAATTAAAAATCTATTAAAGCAAAAAGATTTACTAACAGATACAACAGATAAACCAATATACAATTATTACGTAAGTGATGACCCAGAAAAATTCAGAAGAATTGGTGGAAACATAATGAATAAAAATATTGTAAGTATAGAGAAGGTTGATATAGAAACACTGTAGGAGGTAACAACAGTTGTCGAAAACCTACACAAATCTAAATAAAATTACAAATAAATGCTAGAAATATAATAGGACTTTTATATACTAATATTAGAGGTGAAAGTTATGGAAAAAATGATTAGTATATCAGAAGCCAGTTAAATATTAGGAGTAGACATAAGAACCCTTCAAAGATGGGACAATGATGGCAGACTAAAAGCATATAGAACTCTTGGTGGACACAGAAGATATAAATTATCAGAAATTGAATCGCTTTTTACAAATAAAGAATTAGAAAAAGAAAAGGGTGAGAATAGTGAAAATAACGACTAAGGCTATTCTAATTAACCTAAACGAAGAACATAAAAACATAATTGATAATATGATGCTTGTATTTTGTACAGCAATTAGGTATTCCTTTAAAAGACTATTAGAAGGTAATAAAAATACTTTAGATTTAGAAAAAGAAATAGCAAAGAAATATAACCTAAATATTCGACAGGCTAAAGACGCTGTAGAAAACGCCAGACAAATAATAATGTCACAAAAAGAATTAGTCAGAATTAATTATGAGAACTATACTGCCAAAGTAAAGGCTATAGAAAAAATACTAAATGATAAAGACAAGAAAACAACAGAGAAAAAAAGAAATGCTCTATTAAGTAAATTAGATAAAAGACAAAGGAAAGCCAATTATTTCAAGAAATTCATTGATACAGATACTATTCCACCAGTAATATTTGGAACAAAGCAAATATTTTTAAAAAGATGTAAGGGTTTAATAACCAGCGAAGAATGGAAAGACAGTAGAAATAATAGATACTACTCTAGGGGAGATAAAACTAAGAAAGGAAACCCAAACCTAAGAGTAGTAATAATAAATAACATGAGCTATCTTGAAATATCCACACTAGAAAAGACAACTACCAATAGAGCAATAAAAATAAGAGTTCCTATATACCTTCCGCAAAAGCTATCAAAGAAAACAGGTAAAATAAACGGGATAAACTATAGAGAACTATTTCTAAATCATCTGCAAACAGGCGAAGCCTATCAAGTAGAACTTATAAAAAGAGACGGAAAATATTATGCTCACATAACATTTGAACTTCCTAAAGTAGACTTAAGTTATACAGGACATAATGGAGTCATAGGAATAGACACAAACCCAGATGGCTTTGCATTAACCTATGTAGACAATAAAGGTAATTACAAATGGCATAAATATTTAAAACAACATGAATTATTGTACGCCCGTAGCAATAGAAGAAAAAACCTATGTGGAGAATTGGTAAAACAAGTTATATTAATAGCTAAAAAAGAAAACTGTGGTATAGCCATAGAAAATCTGAAATTCAAAGATGACAAAGATGTAAAAGGTAAGTTTGCAAGAATAAAGCAAGGGTTTATATATTCCAAATTACTAACAATGCTAGAAAGTGCTTGCTATAGAGAAGGAATAGAAATAACTAAAGTAAAGCCACAATTTACAAGTAAAATAGGACTATATAAATACTGCCATCAATACAGAATGAATGTCCATAATGGAGCAGCAATGGTAATAGGAAGAAGAAACTATAACTACAGAGAAAAAGTACCTAGGATACTAAAGGAAAAATTATTACAGGATAAATATGAATTTAACAAGAAAAGTGAATGGGCAAAGTGGTCCATAATAGATAAAAATATAAAAAGAAAGGTAGGCGAAAAACCTGATTTGTGGTTAAAAAGGAGAAAACAAATACTTGGATTAGTAAGTTAGTAAGACCAATAATATAGAAATAACTTTCCAAAGTACACTAAGTTGAAAGGCTTTGGTGAAGATGAATATATTAGGAATGGCTAACAGCCATAATCTTGTCGTACTTAATGATTAAGTATTATTAAGGCTATACAAGATTTTAATACGAAAGTATTAATCCAAGTGGTTGAATCCTGTGACACCACCATCTAGTTAAATAACGAGGTGAAAAGCTTGGATGTATAATTGTCTAGGTTTTAGAAATCAGGCGAATATAATGAAGAATGTAATGCTAAAAATAAAGGGAAAACAAACCAATATAGAAGGCGAAGAAAATATAATTGAGCTTATTACAGAAGGAAAATTTTATACTAAAAATGGTTCACACTATTTAGTATATGATGAAACAGAGATATCAGGTATGGAAGGCTCCACTACAACATTAAAAATACAAGGACATAAAATATCAATGAAAAGATTTGGCAGCAATTCATCTAGTCTAATCTTTGAAGAAGGTAAAAAACACAGGACAGAGTACTTGACTGCCTATGGAGATATGTCTATAGAAGTATTAACAGATAACGTAGACGTAAGTATATCTGAAGTAGGAAAAGGAAACATAGACTTGTCATATAAGCTTAATATTTCAGATAACATGGAAAGCAGCAATCACCTGACAATAGATATAATGTAAAAATTATCCTTGTTATTTTTGATTAATGAATGATACTATGTATCTATAGCGAGATGCAAAAAGGATTTAAAAGTATAGCCCAAAAACGGGCACTAAATGCCCAAACTTAAGCATTGGGGGGATACTATGATAGATTTACTCCAAGGAGAAAATATATTAGAAATACTTGACTGCGTACAGGAAGGCATACACATCATAGATAAAACAGGGAAAATAGTATATTATAACAAATTCGCACAAAAACTAGATGAAATAGATAGAGAAAAGGCAGTAGGACGTCACATACTTGAAATTTATCCTTCACTTTCCCATGACACTAGTACACTTCTAAAAGTAATCCGAACAGGAAAACCCATATTTGACATAGAGCAAACCTTTGTGAATTATAAGGGGGATAAAATAACTACTATAAACTCATCCATTCCTATCAAGTCAAAAGGTAGCATTGTTGGAGCACTTGAAATATCAAAAGACATAACAGAAGTAAGGAAACTATCAGAAAAAATAGTAGAGCTACAAAGTGAACTTTACAGCACAGAGCACAAAAATAAACAGAAAGACAAGGGAACTGCAGGCTTTACTTTTGTAGATATTATAGGTCAAAATACAGAAATGTTAAAAATTAAATCTCTTGCATTAAAGGCAGCAGCCACATCTTCACCAATAATTATTTACGGAGAAACAGGTACAGGAAAAGAACTATTTGTACAGTCAATTCACAATGCAAGTCCAAGAAGAGATAAGCCATTTATTGCACAAAACTGTGCCGCACTGCCAAGTAATCTTCTTGAAGGAATTTTATTTGGAACAGTAAAAGGCGGCTTTACAGGAGCCGAGGATAGACCAGGCTTATTCGAAGTAGCTGATGGTGGAACTCTTCTATTAGATGAGATTAATTCAATGCCTTTAGACCTTCAAGCAAAGCTTTTAAGAGTCATCCAAGACAAAACAGTTAGAAGAGTAGGGGCAACAAAAACTACTAAAGTAAACGTGAGAATAATAGCAGCAACAAATATACATCCAGAAAAGGCAATAGAAAACAATTTACTCAGAAAGGATTTGTACTATAGGCTAAATGTTGTATCCATAAATATACCAGAGCTTAAAGATAGAACCGATGATATTCCAAGGCTAGCTGAATATTTTATAGAAAAATACAATAAGCTTTTAGGTAAGAATATAAAGAAAGTCGATGATGAAGCTATGGAGAAGTTTATGACCTACAACTGGCCAGGAAACGTAAGAGAACTAGAACATTTAATAGAAGGCATAGCCACCATATATGACACAGACACCATAAGACTAGAACATCTTCCTACTCAAATAAGAAATCAAGGGAATGCAACGGGGACGGTTCCTTTTGCAGCCAATTCTTTAAGAGTCACCTTGGAGCAAATGGAAAAAAGCATTATCAATGAAACACTTATAGCCACAGATTGGAACATTACACGCACAGCAGAACAGTTAGATATACCTAGACAAACTCTGCAATATAAGATAAAGAAATATGAACTAAAATAAGTACACGCCCAAAATTGGGCGCATAATATTAAAAAGAGAGCTGAATATTAATAAAGCTCTCTTTTTTGTGCTTATTTTATCCAAAGATAACATAATAATCATCAAATTATGTTTAGTTTTTATATTAATCATATGGCACATTTCTTGCAATATATCTATTGGGTAATAAACAAGAAAACGTGATAATAATTATCAATTATTTAACAATGATTCTAATTACTTCGAATTTATTCGAAGACTACTATATTTTTTAAGGGAGGAATTATTAATGAAAAAAGGATGTCCATACGGAACACACAGAGTTATTGAGCCTAAAGGGGTATTACCACAACCAGCGCTAAAGATTGACAACAATATGGAGATTTATGACAATGAAATACTAATAGATGTACAGACACTTAATATTGACTCAGCAAGCTTTACACAAATAAAAGAAGAGGCTGGCGGAGATACTGAAAAGATAAAAGAAATAATGAAAAACATCGTAGCAACAAGAGGAAAACATCAAAACCCTGTAACTGGTTCAGGTGGAATGCTAATAGGAACAGTAGAAAAAATTGGACCTGCTTTAGAAGGTAAGACAGACCTTAAAGTAGGAGATAAATTAGCTACATTAGTTTCATTATCACTTACACCACTTAGAATAGACGAATTTCTTGAAGTTAGAAAAGACATAGACCAAGTTGACATAAAAGGAAAAGCAATACTATTCGAAAGTGGAATATATGCAGTTATTCCAAATGATTTACCGGAAAACCTAGCATTATCAGTACTTGACGTAGCAGGAGCACCAGCTCAAGCAGCAAAGCTAGTAAAACCTGGAGACTATGTAGTAGTCATAGGAGGCACAGGAAAATCAGGAATGCTTTGTTTACATGAAGCAAAGAAAAGAGTAGGTGTTACAGGAAAAGTAATATGTGTAGGTAGCACAGATAAAAGTGTATCAAGAGCAAAATCAGCAAACTTAGCAGATGAATATATTAAAGTAGATGCAACAGATGCAATAGCACTCCACAACAAAGTAAAAGAACTCACCAATGGAAGAATGGCAGACATAACAATAAACTGTGTAAACATACCAAATACTGAAATGACAAGCATACTAGCAACAAGAGATGGAGGATTAATCTACTTCTTTAGCATGGCAACAAGCTTTACAAAAGCAGCCCTTGGAGCAGAAGGCGTAGGAAAAGACGTAACAATGATAGTAGGAAATGGATATACAAAAGGTCATGCGGAGATAGCACTACAGATAATGAGAGAAAGCGAAACTCTTAGAAAGATTTACACCGAACTATATGCATAACACAGGGGCAAACACAGAGGGACGGTTCCCTTGTCTTGTCTGAACGCAACGATAAGTGACAAGGATGATTCTATGTCACACTTTCTTCTTATTAAGTGCAATGGGTAGGCAATGGAATTAGTTATGCAAAAAGAACCGTCCCTATTGCACCTATTGCATACAAACCTAAAAGGGAGGTTTTAAAAGTGAGATCCTATAAAGAAATTGAGCTTTGGAAAAACGTTTCCCAAGATGAGTGGGACGACTGGAAATGGCAGGTTAGAAATAGAATCACTACAGTAGAGCAATTAAAGCAGGTAATAAACCTCACAAAAGATGAAGAGAAAGACATAGAAGAGACACTAAAAAAATTCAGAATGGGGATAACACCATATTATGCATCACTAATGGATAAAGATAATCCAGATTGCCCAGTTAGAAAACAAGCAGTACCAACAATATTAGAAACCCATAAGGGTATAGCAGACATGGAAGACCCACTTCACGAAGACACAGATTCACCAGTACCAGGTCTTACCCACAGATATCCAGATAGGGTACTTATGCTTATAACAGACCAATGTTCAATGTACTGCAGACATTGTACAAGAAGAAGATTTGCTGGTCAACATGACTCAGCAATGGGAATGGATAGAATAGAGGCATCAATAGAGTATATAAGAAATACACCACAAATAAGAGACGTGCTGATTTCAGGAGGAGACGCACTCCTAGTATCAGATGAAAGATTAGAGACAATAATAAAGAAACTTAGAGAAATACCACATGTAGAAATCATAAGAATAGGTACACGGACACCAGTAGTTCTACCACAGAGAATTACAGACGACTTAGTAAATATGCTCAAAAAATACCATCCAATATGGTTAAATACTCATTTTAATCATCCGAAGGAAATAACAGAAGAATCAAAGAAAGCAATAGCTAAATTAGCAGATGCAGGAATTCCACTAGGTAATCAATCAGTTTTATTAAGGGGAGTTAATGACTGCGTTCATATAATGAGAGAATTAGTTCATGGTCTAGTTAAAATAAGAGTTAGACCTTATTATATTTACCAATGTGACCTTTCTATGGGAATAGAGCATTTTAGAACTCCTGTTTCAAAGGGAATAGAAATAATAGAAGGGTTAAGAGGACATACATCAGGCTATGCAGTACCAACATTTGTAGTAGACGCACCAGGAGGCGGAGGAAAAACTCCAGTAATGCCTAATTACGTAATATCAATGTCTCCAAATAAAGTGATACTAAGAAACTTCGAAGGAGTCATCACAACATATACAGAGCCAGAAAACTACACAAATCACTGCAATTGCCCAGTATGTAAAGGAGAACGAGAACATAAAATAACAGGAGTAGCAGGTCTACTACAGGGAGACAAAATAGCGCTAGAGCCAACAGAACTAGAAAGAAGAGACAGAGCGCACCGCAGATGAGAGGAGAAGTAGCATGTCCCTAATTGAACTACTATACCCACAATACAAAACAGTATCCATAGTAGGTATGGCGAAAAATTCAGGTAAAACATTTACATTAAATAAAATAATAGAAGAAGCTATAGAAGACTCAATAACCATAGGCCTTACCTCAACAGGCAGAGATGGTGAGAGTCAAGATATAGTTACTAAAACAGAAAAGCCTCCTATATATGCTGAAGCAGGTACGCTGATAGCAACAGCCACAGAAACCTTAGAGCTTGGAGATGCTAAAATAGAGATTTTAGACATTACAGACTACAGCACTCCCTTAGGTAAGATAGTCATAGGTAGAGTTAAAGAAAGTGGTTATCTTCAAATAGCAGGTCCCCAGACTAATAAAGGCATAAAAGCAGTATCAAAACTTATGCTAGATCTTGGAGCACAGCTAGTACTAATAGATGGGGCAATAAACAGAGTTGCATCAGCTTCTCCTTCAGTATCAGAAGGGACAATACTAGCCACAGGAGCTGTCTTAAGTAGGGATATGAATAAGGTCACAGAAGAGACAGCCCATACAGTAGGACTTTTCAAACTGCCAGAAGTAAATGACAATAAAGCAAAAGTAATAATGGAAGAACTAATCGAAGGTGGAAAAGCAGCAATTATAGATGACCAATATAATATAAAATATCTCAATATAAAAACAGCACTAAATAGTGGAATAACAATAGCACAAAATATTACCCATAATTCAAAATACGTAGTTTTACCTGGCTCCTTAGTAAAAAAGACAATTGATGACATAATATGCACTACAAATAAATTTAGACAAGTAAAATTCATAGTAAATGATGGCACAAAAATATTCATAGAGCCAAAGCAATGGTTGATATATAAGAGTAAGGGCTTAGTAGTAGAAGCACTTGAATCAGTAAATGTAATACTTGTAACTGTAAATCCATTTTCTCCTGAAGGCTATTACTTTGACCAAGAGGAATTTCTATTTAGCATGAAGGAATGCCTTAAAGACACAATTGTACTTGACGTAATGTATGGTGGTGATTTGATTTGAATGATTTCATAGACAATAATACTAAAGAAGTTATTGGGCTAGATTATATATTGAGAAAAATAGACACAATAACTCCATACGGTAAAGAGTTAAAAGAAAATATTGAGCCCTTTAAAATAGGAGAAGAAGATTTATTAATAAAACAGTTTGCTATAATAGAAAGACTTGTCAAGCTCATTAAAGAAAACAAGTTTTTCTTCAAAAACATAAAAAACATATTGCATAACATAAAAGATATCAGAAATTCCACATTAAGAGCTAAAGAGGGATATATACTTAGTAATGTAGAATTATTTGAAATAAAAGGCTTTATATTGACGTTAGTAGAACTTAGTGAAGAACTAAAAACTATAGAAGACCAGCTTGATAACAGCATTATTATCAATAGAATAGTTGAATTAGAAACCCTTTTAGATCCACAAAAAACTAAAATCAAAGCCTTTTATATATACGATGACTATTCTGATAGATTAAAGTCTATTAGAGAAAAGAAAAGACAAATAGACAATAAAATCAAAATAGAAAAGAAAGAAATAAAGGGGAAACTAGAAAGAGAATTATCTCTAAAAATAAGACCAGATGGCTCAATATTAATATCAAAAAACCAGAAGGAAATCTTAGAAAAGGTCAAGAATAACCCTAATCTAATATACAGCTCTGAAACTTACATGAATATTAAGTTTACCTTAAAATCCACACCGACACTATATGAACTAGAAAAAGAACTAGCTGCTATAAAAGAAAGAGAAGAGGAAGAAGAGCAGGAAATAAGACAGCATCTATCCGAGAAAATAGGCTTTTACTATAATGAGATAATCATGAATACTCAGTATATAGGAAAGTTGGATTTAATGCTAGCAAAGACATATATGGCCATAGGCACAAATAGTATAAAACCTACAATACTAAAAGAACATAGGATTAGCATAACTAATGGAAGACATCTAAAAGTAGAGGATATCCTAAAATCTAATGGCCAAGAATTTACGCCAATAAGCATAACACTTTATGAAGGAGTTTCATGCATTACAGGTGCAAATATGGGAGGAAAAACAGTTTCTCTAAAGCTAGTTGGTCAACTTTGTGCCATGGCTCAGTACGGACTTTTTGTACCATGCACTAAAATGGAAACAGGTCTTCATGGGTTCATTTACGGTTCTATAGGAGATATGCAATCTACAGACAAAGGCTTAAGTACCTTTGGTTCAGAAATAAGCAGCATAAAAGAAGGATTGAAAAAGGCAGATAAAAATGGGCTTATACTAATAGATGAACTAGCCAGAGGTACAAATCCCGACGAAGGCTATGCCATATCCAAGGCAATAGTTAATTTTTTAAAAAATAAGAAAAGTATAACTCTCATAACTACTCATTACGACAATGTAGCTAATTCAGATGGTGTGCTTCATTATCAAGTCGTGGGACTTTCAGGGATTGACTATGAAGAGTTAAGAAATAAAATGTTTTCAAATGCCAACAGTATGGATTTAGTAAGCCAATGCATGGATTATAGACTAAAAAAGGTTACAAAAGACACAAGAGTTCCTAGAGATGCCATAAACATAGCTAGGCTTATGGGATTAGAAGAAAGCATTGTAGAAGATGCAGAAAAGATTCTCTTTGGAACAGTAGTAAAACAGTAGGTAAACAGTTGTTAAACAATTGCTAAACTACGGTTAAACTATCGTTCTAAAGCATAAATCAGCAAAGGAGGTAATTTAAATGAACAGTAAACTAAATCTTGATCCAAAAAAAATAGAAAACGCCAGAAACGCAGCAGCAAACATAGCAGAAGACGTACAAGGCTTCATAGATAGACATACCACTGTAACAGTAGAAAGAACTATAGCTAGACTACTAGGAATTGACGGCGTAGATGAAATAGATAGACCACTTCCAAATGTAGTAGTAGACAATATAAAAGAAGGTGGTGGCCTAGAATTAGGTATAGCATATTGGCTAGGAAACGCTATAGTACAGACAGGGGATACTCCACAAAACATAGCAGAAAAAGTAAGTAGAGGAGAATTAAATCTTACAAAGTTGCCAATAGCCAATGAAAACAAAATAAAAGAAAAAATAAACGAAATAGCAGCACAAACAGTAAATAAGATAAGACAAAATAGGAATAAAAGAGAAGAATATATAAAAAGACTTGGAGAAGGAAGAAAGCCATACTTATACGTAATAGTAGCAACAGGAAACATATACGAGGACGTAGTGCAAGCTCAAGCAGCAGCTAGACAAGGCGCAGATATCATAGCAGTTATCAGAACTACAGCACAAAGCTTACTTGACTATGTACCATATGGACCTACTACAGAAGGCTTTGGCGGAACATATGCTACCCAAGAAAACTTTAGAATAATGAGAAAAGCATTAGACGAAGTAGGAGAGGAAGTAGGCAGATACATTAGGCTATGTAATTATTGTTCAGGACTATGTATGCCTGAAATAGCAGCAATGGGGGCACTAGAAAGACTTGACGTAATGCTAAATGATGCATTGTATGGCATACTATTTAGAGATATAAATATGCAAAGAACTCTAGTAGACCAATACTTCTCTAGAATAATAAATGGATTTGCAGGAGTCATCATAAATACAGGAGAAGATAATTATCTCACTACAGCAGATGCAGTAGAAGAAGCACATACAGTCCTTGCTTCTCAATTTATGAATGAGCAATTTGCAAAAAAAGCAGGTATACCAGAAGAACAAATGGGACTTGGTCATGCCTTTGAAATGGCACCTGACATAGAAAACGGATTTTTACTAGAGCTAGCACAGGCTCAAATGGCTAGAGAAATATTCCCAAAAGCACCACTAAAATATATGCCACCAACAAAGTTCATGACAGGAAATATATTCAAAGGACATTTGCAAAATGCAATGTTTAACCTAGCTTCAGTATGGACAAATCAAGGTATACAGCTATTAGGAATGTTAACTGAGGCAATCCATACACCTCATCTTCAAGATAGAGCATTATCAATAGAAAACGCAAAATACATTTTCAACAACGCAAGAGATATAGGAGAAGAAGTAATCTTTAAAGAAGGCGGCATTATCCAGACAAGAGCACAAGAAGTTCTTAATAATGCAGAAGAGCTATTACTAGAAATAGAAAAAGAAGGACTATTCTCGACTATAGAAAAAGGAAAGTTTGCATCTATAAAAAGAGCTAGAGATGGAGGAAAAGGATTAGAGGGAGTAATTCAAAAAGAAGAAAAATACTTCAATCCATTCATAGATATGATGCTAAATATAAATTGAGATACATTCGCTACGCTCAGTATGACAGTATATTGATGTCATCCTGAGCGAATGTGAAGGATCTCGTTTCCAAGATTGGAGGCAATGATAATGATGAGCAAAATTCAAAAAGTAGATTTAACAAAAGTAAAACCCTACGGAGATACATTAAATGATGGAATGGTTCAGCTTTCTTTCACACTTCCAGTGCCATATGGAGATGAAGCCAAAGAAGCAGCTAGAATATTAGTCAGACAAATGGGCTTTGAAGAGCCAAATGTAGTACACGCATCTGATTTAGGTCAAGGTTATACTCATTTTATAGTATATGGAAAATGTCAGTATACAGTAGATTTCACAAAGATAGAAGTACCAAAGGTAGAAATTGACTCTATGACTATGGAAGAAGTAGAAGAATATATAAAACAAAATGTTAAGAGAGAGATTACAATAGTAGGAGCATGTACAGGCACAGATGCCCATACAGTAGGCATAGATGCCATAATGAACATGAAAGGCTATGCAGGACATTATGGGCTTGAAAGATATAAAGGAATAAATGCAATAAACATGGGTAGCCAAGTGCCAAATGAAGAACTAGTAGCTAAGGCAATAGAAGCAAATGCAGATGCTATACTAGTGTCACAAGTAGTTACCCAGAAAAATGTCCACATTCCAAATCTAACACAACTAGTAGAGCTACTAGAAGCAGAAGGAATGAGAGATAAAATAGTCCTATGCTGTGGAGGACCAAGATTAACTCATGAATTAGCAAAAGAGCTAGGCTACGATGCAGGCTTCGGAACAGGTTCATACGCAGACGACGTAGCTACATTTGTGGTGACAGAAATAGTTAAAAGAAACCTTGTGTAAAAAAAGTAGGGATGGTTTTAGTTCACCATCCCTTCACTTTTAAGTTTTCTACAACCTACTTGCCGCTTCCTTATCCACAATAATAACCACATCAGGATGAAGCTGAAGAATAGATGCAGGTACTTTAGGTGTAATAGGGCCATTTACAGTGTCATAAATAGCATCAGCTTTTCCTGCTCCACTTGCAAGGAGCAATATTTTCTTAGCTTTCATTATAGAACCTATTCCCATACTAATAGCTTTTGTAGGCACATCATCAACAGAATCAAAAAATCTCGAATTAGCTTCAATAGTATCTTCATCTAACTGAACAAGATGAGTATTAGTCTCAAAATGTTCACCAGGCTCATTAAAACCTATATGGCTATTTCGCCCAATACCAAGCAATTGAAGGTCAATGCCACCAGCTTCTATAATCTTTTTCTCATAATCATTACATTCTCTCTCAATATTTTCACACATTCCATTAGGAATATTGATATCCTCTTCGCCAATATTCACATGATTAAATAAATTTGCTTTCATGAAATAATCATAGCTTTGTGGGTTATCCTTTGGTAATTCAAAATATTCGTCTAAATTAAAAGATTTAATCTTAGAAAAATCAATAACTCCATCTTTGTAAAGCTTAATTAATTCCTTATATGTACCTATTGGAGTGCTACCAGTAGCAAGCCCTAAAACACTTTCAGGGTTTAAAATCATTTGGCTTGCAATAAGATGAGCAGCTTTTCTACTCATTTCATCATAATCATTAGCAACTATAATCCTCATCCTTCATTCCTCCTGAATAAAACTTTCGTGCTTCCATTAATTATATTTTCAATTGAATTCTTTGTCAACACTCCCTTCTGGCGGTATTAGCTAAGTCATTTGCAGCCTTCATGCCTGTTTGCAGAGAACCATTTATCCAACCATGAGTAACAGAAACATGCTCGCCAGCAAAGAAAACTTTATTGTCATATTCAGGTATACCCATAGAATACAAAAATAATCTTCTTTGTTCTGGCATAAAGTAACAAAACCCACCTAAAGACCAAGGCTCCTCTTGCCAATTTACATATTTCCAATCTGTAACTACACTATCTAGATATCCATATGGAAGGCCGTGGACCATTTCCACCTGCTCCTTTAATTTTCCAAGCTTAAGGAATCTAGGTAGATTTCCATATCTAATAGCATCTATTCCAAGATTATATGATGCCAATAATACACCAGGTTGATTAGCACCTTTTCTATCTGATGGATACCAAATAGTAGATATAGGTAAGTCAGTAAAAGAACCTCCTCCTATTATTCCTTGTTTTTGCCAAAATCTTTTATTACACAGCAAAAGACTTTTTTGTGCTAATGTATAATCAGCTTCCATAATTGCTTCCATTTTTCTATTGCTAAAAAGCGGATTTAGCTCTACATTTCGTAGTGTTGAAAAAGGTATAGTACATATTACATAGTCAAAGTCTTCTTTCTTAGGACTAAGCATTTTCTTGCTATTAAAAATAATTCCTACCTTATTTCTTTGTTCAAGCTTGCAAATCCCTTCTACCCAAGTTCCCATTCTAATATCTATCTTACCTAAAGCTTCTGCTTCTATACCAACATATTCTCTAGGGCTAGGACTGACTAAGGAGTTGTATAATGCAATAGGAAGTAAAGAAGTTCCGCCCATAATTTCATACATAATAGAAAAAGACAAAGAACTAGTTTCCATAATAGTTTCTATATAGCCATAAAATAAAAGAAGACGAGTAAAAGTAGATACATTGTTAAGTAAGTTTATAGCACCATTGCTTAAACCTAGCTTTTCCATTACCTGTCTGTGATTAAAATAATCCCAATAATTTATGACACTATCAGTTTTTCTTTTGATTTTAAGTAATTCTATACGCAGTTCAGGCGACATCTCAAGTAGTGGAGTGTCCATAGTATAGCTCAAGAGTTCTGTCCAAGAAAGTTTTTTTTCCCAATTTCTCATTTTAAACTTAGGGTATATTTCTTTCTTTACATTTTCACCTTCAGGGTCATTTCGAACACGAGTTTTTTTAACATAGATAAAGGTATTTGGATTTACTTGAACAAATGAACGTGTATTTAGACCGAATAGATTAATGTAATGCCAAGTAGCTTCATGAGATACAGGTATTCTCATAGCTCCTAATTCTCCATAATGTTCATTATCAAAATAATGAGTGTATATTCTTCCACCAATACGATTTTCTCTAGCCTCAAATATGGTTATATCAAAGCCTAGTTTTCTCAATTCAAAAGCAGCAGATAATCCTGCAACACCTGCACCAAGTACAGCAACTTTTTTGTCCTTAAAGGTTCCTGGTTTAGCTATAGAAGTTATATCTTTAGGAGGGCTTAGAGCATTTATTATTCCAGGAAGCTCCCTAGGATCCCTCTTAGAGTTTATAAGCAGCTCTTCCATCATACTATATCTTTCAAGATTAGTAGGATTGTTAACATTAACTTGATGCAAAACATCAACCCCTTTATGTAAAGCATTAATGTAGAACATCAACTGTGCAAAACGTATATTCTGTCAATCTGAGCGGTAGCGAATAATCTCTATTATAAGCTATAAAGACCCATTCGTTACGTTCAGGGTGACACATGCACATAGTTTGAGATATCCTCCATACTAAATTATATTAGTTGCAAACCTCATTAATGCACATAGTAGTAGTATCGCAGCACAAATTTGCCCACTCTCTATGATCGTGCAAATTAGCACATAAAGAAAAGTGAGCTGAATTATCTTCAACTCACTTTATTTAGCCACTGCATAAGTGAATGTACAAAATCAGAGATCTTGCTATCT
The DNA here is from genome assembly GCF_040308045.1 of Proteiniborus sp. Classification (NCBI taxonomy): domain Bacteria; kingdom Bacillati; phylum Bacillota; class Clostridia; order Eubacteriales; genus Proteiniborus; species Proteiniborus sp. The sequence goes on along the minus strand of NZ_JAWRHZ010000061.1, from coordinate 20,597 downwards.
ACTTAGCTTAACTATTAAACTTTTATCAATATATAACATTATATCTCCTCTTAATGCAGGAGAAAGATTATCTAGCTCTGAGTTTATACTTAAATTAAGCTCTTTAGCTTTTTCTAAGTAATTATCAGGCCAATTCTTACTTTGGTCAACAGTACTTTCATAGCCTAACAATCTTACTAATATAGTTTGGACTTCAGCGTGAGTAATATTACCAAGTGGATTAAAAGTACCATCACCACGACCTACAATAAGTCCTTCGTTTGCGGCAATGTTTATATACCCAGCTGACCAGTGCTCTTTTTTAACATCTTTAAAAATAGAGTCTTTTTTATATTTGTCTACTTCATTTTCTTTATTCAATAGCCTAACAACTATAGTTGCAAATTGTTCTCTAGTCAGATTGTCTTCAAGTCCTAAAGAGCCGTCACCATACCCAGTAATTATACCCATTGCTACTAGTCTTTCAGCAGCTTCTAATTTTTGAGTATCTGTATTTTTAGCCAAAGCCATAGAACTAAAAGCAAGGACAAATATTAATATAAAAATAGTAGTTTTTTTAAGCATCGATAAATCCTCCTTAAACTATAGATCAGAAAACACACCAAAAGACTTGGAATGTTCCTAACTAATACTTTTTCTTAATTATATCAAAGTAACCACAATATTTTCATTTCATTTGTGTTACAAATAGGAGAATGGTATTGCAGGAAAAAAGAGAAATATGTTGAATAATAAAAGAATATGGCACTAGATTTGTCATACTAAGCATCAACCAATATATTTCCTTATTGTAATGATATTGTAATTTAACTGAGTAGTTTGCCCTGTCGATAATATTACTAGGACATATTTTTAAGGAGAGGATAGATTTGAAGAAAATCATAGCAACAATACTGTCGGTTTTAATGTTGATTACATTTATTCCAATTGACAACTTTGTAGTACTAGCTGCACCTGATGAACAGATAACTATTACCAGTATAGAACCTAATAAGGTTTCTGTAAATGGAGGAAGAATCACAGTACGAGGTGCTAACTTTGGAACAGATAAAGATAGTTCAGTAATAACAGCTACAGTAAGTCAGGGTATGAATGAGGAACAAGCCGTAATTAGAACAATAAGCAATACAGAAATGTCTATTCAAATACCTGAAGGCTCTTCTGGTTTAGCTTACTTAGATATAAATAGAGTAGGATTTGGTGGGGCAAGTAAAGAATTTACGTACATAGAAGACCCAGTTATAACAGGCGTAATTACAAATACAGAAATCAAAATACTAAGAGATTCCAAGGGTGAAATTCTTAAAAATCCTGATGGAACTGCAAAAAAAGAGAAGAATACTTATATTGAAATACAAGGACTTAACTTCAATCCTAGTGGCGAACAGAATAGTATTACGGAAGTGAAATTTTACGCAAAGGACGGAGCCGCTAGTGAACGTGTAGCAGAGATAATTTCCCAAGGCTCAGGTTTTATAAAAGTAAAGCTACCAGAAGGTTATACATATGGAGCATCGTATGATATTAAAGTCACTAATAAATATGGGACAACAGCCACAGCAACAGATAAGAACATTAAACTAGCAGCACATGATATAAGTGAGCTTTCTAAGCTTGTGGCTAATATCTTTACTGATTTAGATATACATGGTACAGGATTCCCATCTAAAGATAATTTAGAAGTATATATTGGAACTGCAGATGCAACTATTAACTTTAGCAATTCTAGTTCAATAAATGTCACAGTTCCACAAGTAGATTCTAGTGGTTATCATAATGTAAAAGTTGTAGATAAAGTAAATAATGCTGCTATTACTTTAGTAGGTGAATTACAAGTATTATCTGCACCAAAAGATTTTAAAGTAACATCCATAACCCCAAATGCAGGTACTAGGGATGGTGGAACTGAAGTAAGAGTAATAGGAACAAACCTTACTCGTGATATGAAAGTTATGTTTGCCGATAAAACAGCAGAATTTGTAAGATTTGAAACAAATGAAGATGGAACTACTGCAATAGTAGTCAGAACCCCTAGCTCTACAGACATTGGCTCTGTAAATGTAACGGTAATAAATACATTAGACAATGGACAGCAAATACTACCTAACGCATATAGATATACACAGGTTGCAAATGCACTAATGTTATCACAGATTAATCCAACTGAAGGACATGAAACAGGAGGAGAAAAAGTTTGGATTTACGGTAGGAACTTCCGGAAAGTAAATACTGATGGTGGCACAATAGTATCTGAAGAAAAACAAGCAGAATTATCTAGCGATAGGAAGGAACTAACATTTACAAGCGATAAAATGAAATATGAAGATCCACAAACAGGTGTACCTGTAGATGTTATAAGAAAAAGGGTGGTTAAAACAACATTTGGAGGTGCAGTTGCAGAGTTTGGAATACTTCATAATGATGAGGTGTTAGACCCTGATGATGTTGTAGCAATAAATCAAGATGATGCGATTCAGATGTTCTTTGTTTTAACTCCTCAAGTAGCTTTAAAGACTACAAAAGACACCTTAGTAGATGTAACAGTTGAGATAAAGACAAATTATTATAAGGTCGATGGTAGTGGAAATATAGATATTGACAATCCTATTGATTGGTTCACTGAAAAAGAGACCTTAGAAAAAGGATTTATATACAAGCCAGTTCCAAGCAAGCCAGAATTAGAAGTGGTTTATGGAAGCGAAGTTAAGAACATACCAGTTATAGATGAAAATACAACTGCATCTATGGTTAAAAAAGCATCTGGAGAAACAGTATTCATTTATGGTTATGATTTTAGAGAAGGTGCAAAGGTATACTTCTTTAAGGAAACGGATAAACCAATAAATGAGTACCTTGTACAAAAAAACCAAGGTCAGATTGTTGAAATTGTAACACTTGATGTTTCACCTATTACGGGAAAACCAATAAATAGAATTAAGGTGGCAGTTCCAAACATTGGCGAAATAGGTGAAGTTACAGTTGTGGTTCAGAACGCAGACGGACAAAGAACAAAAACAATTGGTGAATTTTTAAAAGCCAATCCCGACATAAATGCTAAAAGTAAAAAAGTAGAATTTAGACAGTTTTATTATCTAAGCACACCAAAGATTGACAAGGTAACACCAGAATTTGGAGCAACAGCTACAGAGCAAAGACCTTCACATAGACCAGTAGCATTGATTATAGGGGATATGTTTCTGGTAAATAGCTACATTGAAAATGATATAACAATAATAGAGAAACCAACTGTCTATGCTGTACCTAGGGAAATTCCAACAGAAGATATACTTTTAAGTCATCAAAATAAATCAGATATATACAAAGATTATATGGCTGAGGTTTTAGAAACTACTGTAGTAAAAGACCAAAAACTAATTGCTGTTGATGGAGCAAAAAATAAAATAGGGACTAAAATTTCAGTAAAATTGCCTAGTGTACCTTTTAATAAAGCAGGACTTCGAGACATAATAGTGATTAACCCAGATGGTGGTGTAGCTAGACTTTCAGGTGCCTTTGAATATAAAAAACCGAACCAAAATAAAAAATATAATGTAATATCAGTATCTCCAGATAAAGGGGCAATAGAAGGTGGTCAAAAAGTAACTATAGAAGCACAAGATTTTGATTATGATATCAAAGAAACACTTATAACAGTTACCATAGGCGGAGAATTAGCCAAGATAGAAAGCATAAAAAGATCTAATCAAGGAAATAATGTGCTTCTTGTAGAAATCACAACTCCGCCAGGGACAGAGGGAAAGAAAATACTTCAAGTAATAAATAACGCTGATGGCGGAACTGGTGAATCAGAATATACATACACCAGGGTATCTACCAACCCTAAGATAACCTCCATAACCCCTAAGCACGGAGGGCCATATACACAGGTTATTATAAAAGGGGATGACTTTGTACTTCCTAACCCTAGCGCTACAGATCCCTATGAAAGGGAAGGAACCAGAGTACTATTTAACGAGCACGAATTGAATTTAATAACTACAACAAAAGATCTTGATGATGGTACGACAGTAACATCAGAGGTTTACGTAGCAGATAAAAATACCATAATACTTACTTTACCAGATAATTTACCACTAGGCTTAAAGGACGTTATCATAATCAACCCAGACACAACAAGAGTCACAGTGAAAAATGGATTTACATATTTAAGTCCTAAGAGTGAACCTAAAATAGATTCTATAACACCAAATGAAGGTACTAGAGATGGTGGAACAAAGGTAGTTATCATAGGAGAAGACTTTAGAGAAGATAATATAGAAGTCTACTTTGGAGAGAAAAAAGGAGCAGTAGAGAAAGTCCAAGAAATAGAAGGTCAAAAATATAGACTTTTAGTCACTACACCTAGCTACCCAGTAGACGAAAAGATAACAGATAGAGTTAAAGTCCCAGTTACAGTCATAAATAGCGATGGAGGCTCAGTAACCGTACAAGATGGCTTTACATTTAGAGTACCAGGAAGCTTTCCTAAACTAACTTATTTAGATCCTAAGGAAGGCTCCACAGCAGGTTACGAAACGGTAATAATCAATGGAGACGATTTTAGATTTGATGATGTAAACAAAAACAGTAAGCCAGACGAAGGAGAAGCACTTCCAAAAGTATACTTTGGCTGGGAGGAAGCAGTAGAAGTTCAGTACTCGAGTTATGGAGTTCTTATAGTAAAGACACCACCAGGAGAAAAAGATGGACAAGTAGATGTTACAATAACTAACCCAGATGCTGGTACAGTTGTACTTAAGAATGGCTTTACATACAGAATGTCCAAGCCTACAATTACAAGTATTACACCAGATACCGTAACAAAATTTGGTGGAACAGAAGTAACAGTTGTAGGTACTGGATTTATTAATGGTAGAGCAGTTGGCGACCAAACAGGTGAAAACTTATCCCAGGATTCAGGAGATGCTTCTGCTCCAATCTATGGAGTAGATATAGATGTAGAAGTATTAATAGGTAACGAAGAAGCTTCATCAAAAATAGTTGGCAGATATGCAGAAGTAAATATAGGTGATATAAAAGTAACCTATGACAATAGAAATGTAGCCGTTCCAAACAAAGTAACAGTAAAATACAAGGATAATCCAGAAAAAGTATTTAAGCTAAGTCCTCAGCAGTCAAGAATTATAATATTACAGACAGGTACTGGAACTAAGGGAACAGAGGGTGTAAAGGTAGCCATAAAAGACAACTCGCTAGTAGTAACTAGAGGATTAGCTCCAGCAGTAAAATATGTAGACTCAAATACCCTTATAGTAACTACACCAGCAGTAGAAACTACAGGCACAAAAACTTTAAGGATAATTAATAGAGATAAAGGTACAGCAAATGGCAGTATAATTATCAAAAATCCTGATTCTAAGCCTGAAATAACAAATATAGAGCCGAAGAGAGAAGTGTTTAAAGCAGATGGCTCAAACGAAGTAGACTATTATGTTACAGAATCTACAATAGACGGAGGCTTGACCTTTACCATTACAGGTAAAGATTTTAGAAAAGGTGTAAGAGTAATGATAGGAAATCAAGAAGCAGAGATAATCTCAAAGAACAACGAAGAGACTTTGCTTTACGTTCGTTCACCAAAAGGAAGAGATATAGATGTGAATAAACCACTTAGAATAGTAGTCATCAACGATGATGGAGAAAGTGCAGACTCTGCTCTTTCAAAAATAGGAGATGCACAGGCACCTGCTTACTATATCTATAGACCAAAAGAAAGCAATCCAACAATAGAAAGTGTCAATCCAAACAGAGGAAGCATAGCAGGTGGAGATGAGATTAGAATTACAGGGAATGACTTTAGAATTGAAAATATTACAGTAAGAATAGGAGCCAGAGAAGCAAAAGTAATTACAAAAGAATCATCATATAAAGAGCTAGTAGTTATTACACCACCAGGAGATATATTAGGACCAGTAGATATATTTATTAGAAATGAGGCTGCCCTTGGGGAAGTAATCTTAAGAAATGGATTTACCTACTATTCAGACCCAGAAATAACAAGTATCACTCCAAGAGAAGTTCATAATACAGGAGGACAAAAAGTAACCATAAAAGGTAATATGTTTTTACCAGGAGTAAAAGTCTATATAGGAAATACGCAAGTTACAAATGTAAATCTAATAGATGAAAGAACAATTGAATTAATTGCACCTCCAGGAGAGCTTGGACCTAAAGATGTTAAAATAGAAAATACAGACGGAGGCTCATATACATTAAAAAATGGTATAACATATGTAGTTCCTGTGCCAGACAGTCCCACAGGATTTGTAGCATATCCTGGACATGAAAGGTCAATTACTTTAAGATGGAACAAAACAGAAGGAGCCCATAGATACAAGATATTTGGCACTACTAGGACAAGAGACGGATATGAGTTTATAGCAGAGACAGATTCACTTGAATATATTCTAAAAGACTTAAAGCCAGATACCAGATACTATTTCAGATTATGGGCAATAAATAAATATGGTGAATCAATAGACTATGACTATGCATCAGCAACCACGCTTAAATCCAAGTATGATGATGGAGATGATAAATACGACGAAACAGAATCCAAAGAAACAGTTGTCAATTATGCAAATGGAACAATATCAGTAGATTTTCCTAGAAGCTATAAGGGAAGTCAATACAACCTAGATCTTACAGATGCAAAATACAATAAATATGAAAAAATTAAGCTTACCATACCAATATCAGCTATAAGCTATAGTAGCGGAGGAATATGGCTAAATGCAAAGGATATAGCACTTTATGTTCCAATGTACAACCTAATGTTTAGCACATATTATACAGCAGCGAAAAAGGAAAATGATGCAAATGTAATAATAACAGTATCTAGACTTGATAGTACAGAAAAAGCTAAGCTTACAAAAGGGCTTACAAGAAAAGAAAAAGCTAAGTCAGAGGCTTATGGGATAGACATAGTGCTGCAAAACCAAAGGAGCTTAGAGACAATAAAAATAACAGAAGGAATAAACTTCACCATAAAGTTGGAATCAGGAGATTTAGTTAAAGATAATATATACTTAGCTAAGTTTAATCCAAAGGATAATAAGCTAAGCAAAGTAAACTCAAATATAACACAGTCCTATGACATAAGTAAGCTTCAATATATATACCATATATCAGCACAGGTTGAAGAAAACAGCAAGTTTATAGCTATATACAAGGAATAGAGGTGGTTGAATGTATAAAAATAACATAAAGGGGACATTAGCTCTTAGAGCATGTCCCCAAGTTTTAGTGTATTTGTTGATAATTATAATGACGTTATCTAACTTATCCACAGTTCATGCTCAAACCTATGACGGACTCACTCAATATGATGGTATTCAAAACTATAAAGCTCTAAAAAATAATATAAGCTTTACAGACATAGGAACTCATTGGGCAAAGGACTCAATAAACAGGATAAGTGCCCTATCAATTATAAGGGGATTAGGAGATGAAAAATTTGGTCCTGACAGAACAATATCAAGAGAAGAAGCAATATCCCTTATAATTCGCCTCATGGGGCTTGAATCAGAAGCACAGCTTCAAGGGCAGTCCATGGTAGACAATAGAGACACAGGAGGAGCAAAGATTCTCAGTACTGGAGATTATTGGGCTGATGGATATATAAAGATAGCATCAAATATAGGGATTATAGCACCAGAAGAAACAAGAGCTATAGAAACCCTAACAGAAAAAGAAAGAATAGCTTTAGAAGAGAGCTTAGCAAGCAGAATGGTCTCCTATGAAATCAAGGAAGCTTATACTCAAGCTCAGCTTAACAACATAAGAAGTCAACTACAAACCAAGTTAGAGAAAACTTATACATGGAAAAGACCTGTCTCAAGAGAACAGGTAGCAGTTTGGATAGCTAGAGCAGCAGGGCTTTCACCAATAACAGGCCAGTCTCAGCAAATAATATACAACCTGAAAGACTGGAGTAGCATAGATACAGCGAAACTCCCATTAATAGAAGCTGTTCTTCAAAAAGGCATTATGAAAGGCAATGAAAATAAAAGCTTTCTTCCAAAGGGTTCTATGAAGAGAGCAGAAATGGCAACTATTATAGATAACATACACTTAGACACACTAACTAACCAAGGTTACATCATAAAAACAGGAATAGTAGAAAGAATAGACACACTAACAGAATCAATAGACGGCACTACAAACAGAAAAAAAGTATTCATAATAAAAAATGATGATAGTACTTCATCAGCTATTACAGTTCAAGAATCAAACAAAGACATATTTAATAGAGGTTTCATAGCATATAAAAATGGGAAAATAATATATCCATCTGAAATATTAACCTATGACTATATTAGATACTATATAAATCCTGAGAATAATGTAATATTTGTAGAAGCCCTTTCAAATGAAAGAACAGAAATAGAAGGCTTTATACAAGAAATAAATCAAAACCAAGGCATCATGATTATAAAAGACTACTACAACAGAACATACAGCTTTAAAATAGCAGAAGGAGTAAATATAAGAGTAAATGACCTATGGGCTACGCTAGACGACCTTCTATATGGTCAAGAAGTAACTCTAAGAATAAGTAATGGCAACGTAGTAACTATAAATGGATACTTAGATATGGGAGAGCCTGAGTATATTCACCCTGGAGAAAGAATAGTCATAGGCAAAGTCCTATATATAGATAGAGAAAACGGGAAAATCGCACTTACACAAGACAATATACAGCAGGACTACATAATAGATCCATTTACACCAGTAGTAAAGAATAATACAAATGTAGGCATAAACAGCATAAAAGAAGGAGACATCATAAGGCTTGAATTTGATGAATATAAAGGGAATATGCCTATAAAAGCATATATAGCTCAACCAGACAGACAAATAGCAAATCTCTACAAGGCGGATATAGTGAACTATAATCCTAGCAGGAATGAGATAATTCTTCAAAGCCCTGCCTACTATGACAATACCCAGTGGAAAAACACTCCACAAGATACAAAGCTAACACTAAGTAGCGATTCAAGCATATATATAAATGGAAGAGCAATCACAAAAGAACTTCTAAAAAGCTACCTAGGAAGAGAAGCATATATAGCAACAGCTGACAACTTTGGTAAAGAAGAAGTTATTAAGCTAGTATTTAAAACAGGATACGAAAAGAAATATTATAACTCAATACAAGATATAGCATTTGGAGATGGGAAACTAAAAGTTGATTATAATGAGATGTACTTTGACGAAAGTACCATAATACTAAAAGATGGAAAGCTAATACATCCATATAATTTGAAAGAAGATGATGATGTATTTGTCATCTCACATGGGACAAGTACCCATACAGCTTCATTAATATCAGTAGAAGGCATAGAAGCTACAGGACTAGTAGTTTATAGAGGAAGAATAGACGATATAACTCAATATGGATTTGAGCTATACGACATAGACATAATAGAAGGAACAGAAAAGGATACAAAAAGACGAAGAGATTTTGATATAAGCGAAGATACAAAAATCATAGACACAAGATACGACGAAATAAAAGAAGTCACAGTAGAAGAATTTACAAACAGCAGATTCCTAAAAGACAGATATAGATGGGACGAAGAAAACTATATCAAAGAATATGTTTACGCCATAGGCTATGGAGATATGGTAGTAGCTATAGACATCATAGATAGAGACAAAGAAGGACAAGTAATATCCTCAGCAAATATTAGCTCAATATCTCGACAAGAGGATATGATTACACTTAAAGATATAAGAGACTGGAACCACTTTAGAGAAAGCTGGAACATAAACAAGTCAGAAGTAAACCTAGACGTAAAAGAAGCACTATTCATTAAAAACGGAAAACCAGCAACCCTAAACGATATACGAAACAGTGACAGTCTATATATAATAAGAAGAAATGATGAAGGGTATATCATTATTTGTAGATAGAGTAAATAAAAGTAAGAAATATAATAGAAATACTAAGCGAACATTTGCAGGATGCGACTACAGTTCTTAGCGAATGCAGATATAAAATCCGTTAAGCAACTTGCACTGTTTGAGCGTAGCGAGTTTGCAAGTTGTAGGATTTTATATCGGAATGAGCTTTAGAACTGTTCGTGTCCGAAACCGAGAGCGTGTATTTCTATTATATTTCGATGACACTTTATAAAAGGAGGCTGAAAATGAAAAAAATAATATCATTTTTAATTGCAGCAACATTAATCTTTACAGCTATGCCTAACTATGCAGTCTTGAACAACGCTGGCTTCGAAGGCGGCATACATAGAAACGAAAGAGACACCAAAAAAACAAAAGAATACAAAGAGATGATTTTCATCACAGGAAATCCAACCATATTACATGGTACAGTAGAAATAAAAGAAACAGACAAAAAGCTTAGCTATAAATACAATCTTACAAGCAAAGACAAAACTATAACTCTTAAGAGAACCATAGATTTATCCAGAGAAATAGACAATAACACTTACCACAGACAAGCAATAGAAGTAAATAGCCTCACAAAATACAAAGAAACCATAAACGTAGAGACAGGGGACACAGAAGTAGAATATGAACTAACAGACTATCAACTACACAATTCAACCATAGACGATAATCAGCCAACAGTGACCTACTACCAAGGAGGTTGGGGAGGCACAAAAGTATACTCAATAAACGAAACAGAAGGAAAAGTAATAGAAGAAATAACAGGAGACATCTATGGATATGACCACTATTGGGGAGGCACAGAAACACAAAAGATACACAAGGACATTACCTTTATAACAGAAGATGAAAACTACAAGGAAGAAAAACAATACGGTTATGTAGATATAGATGTATCTTTCAATAGAACAAAGAAAATGGAATACTTCGACAATCTTCCATATCAGACAAGCTTTGACGGAGGCTATACTCTAACAGAACAAGACGAAACAGTGATGAAATACACATATACACTGCCAGCAATAGATAAAAATGGTACTGTAAGCAAGCGTAAAAACATAGGAGAAGGAGTAGAACGCTTCGATACATTGCCAACACAGAAAAAACTCTTTATTCCCAAATTTGAAGATACAAAAGGTAACTGGGCAGAATGGGATATAAAAAGACTAGCAGGGCTTCAAGTAATAGATGGCACAAGAAAACACTTTGGACCAGGTCTTAACATGAAAAGATCGGACTTTGCTAAATGGCTTGTATTAGCTATGGATTTAGCATATGAAGAAGAGACTACTAGTAGAAGAATATCTAGAAGACAAGAAGAAAAGCCAGCATTATTTGCAGATATTTCAGCTGAATATCCAGACTACCAATATATCAAAGCAATAAAAGAAAGAGAAATAATGAGCGGAGTAGGAGACAATAAATTTTTACCAGAGGGAAATCTTACAAGAGCAGAGGCCATAACCATAGTTATAAGATCCCTAGGTCTAGAGAGGTTAGCGCCAAACCCACCATTTAAAACAAGATTTAGAGACGATAATAAAATACCTCTCTGGGCTAAAAAGTCAATATATATAGCAGATCAGATAGGCATAGCAAGAGGAACCTCAGACGGATATATATATCCAGATGAATACATGACAAAAGCAGAAGCAGCTGCATTCATAAATAGATTCATCACATATCTTCAAGAAGATATGAAAATAGGATACAGAGAAAATCTATTAAATTACTAAACAGAGAGAGAGCCTAGGACAAGCCTAGACTCTCTTTATTTAACTCTTTTTATATCTCTAGAAAGTTCAATTATTTTATTTTCATTATGAGCAGTTTTTGCAGTGAGACTATTAACTTCTATTTTTAGTTCATCCATTCCAGATTGAAGTTTTTCAATGCCCTCTCTATTTTTCTGAACTTCAACCTCAAGCCTTTCAATGCCCTCTCTATTTTTCTGAACTTCAACCTCAAGCCTTTCAATGCCCTCTCTGTTTTTCTGAACTTCAACCTCAAGCCTTTCAATGCCCTCTCTGTTTTCTTGAATTTCAGCCTTTAATTCAGTTCTAAGACCTTGAATTTCATCTTTAAGTTCAGTTCTGACACCTTGAATTTCAGTTTTTAATTCTTTTTTAGTACCTTGTAGTTCAAAATACAATTTCTCAAGCAAATCCATTATTTTTTCCTCATTATTCACCCTTTTCACCTCCAACCTTTTTCCGCTTCATTTCTTAAATACATTCTATCATAAAAACATTTAATGTAAATACTTTTTCATTCCGAACGAAGTGAGGAATCTCTTAACACTAATTTGTAATATTAATGAAATATTAGATTATCTCTCCAATGATATAATATAAATGGGAGGGATGTATAATGAAAAGAAACATTGTACTTATTTTAATCATAGCCCTCTTCCTAGGCTCATTAACTGTATATGCAGATATAGACATAAACTTTAAGGGGCATTGGGCAGAGAGCATCATAGACAAACAATTTATGCAAGATCATTTTAGATACTTGTTAAAGGAAGATACAAAAGCATCAGACTTAAATAATACCTTAGATAAGAAATACTTTATATTATCACTTTATACTATATTAAACAGCCATCAAAAAGAAAGTATTGATAAAAACACCGAAAGTACTAATATAGAAAACGCAGCAAGATACCTTAAAGGAAAACAGATACTAGAGAAAGACAGCAATGTAGAAGGTAAACTAACTAGAAAAGAAGCTGTAAAATATGTTGTAAAGGCCCTAGAACTTTCAAGAGAAATACAACTAGCAGATACTAGCTTTTTGCCATTTAAAGATATATTAGGTCTAGATGACGAATACAAAAAATATATCTCAAAGGCTAGCATGATGGGTATAGTAAAAGGCTATGGCGACAGTACATTTAGACCAGAAGAAAATATTACGGCAATAGAAGGTATTATTTTCTTACAAAGATTAAAAGGTGAGATAGAAGAAATGAATAAAAACATACCGTTCTCAGTAGTAGAAGAAAAGTGGTCAGGAACAGGCACAAACAATCTAGTAACTACAAAACAAAGCAGTGGCAAGATTCTAGTCACAGTAACAAAGGAGTTTCCTACATCAGGATATAACATGACAGTAACTAGAGTAGAGAAGTATGCTCCTGGCAAATACAAGATTCATGTAAGTACTAAAGCACCTGCAGCAAATAGAATAGTACTTCAGGTCATATCATATAAAAATGTAACTATAGAAATAGATAGAAAACTGCTAGACAGCGGGAGCTATACATTTGAAATATCAGGCTCAAGCCCAGCACTTAAGTTAAAGTAACAACGTAAAATGGCATGCTGACCATATTTATGTTATACTGAACACTACTTTTTGTCATCCTGGGCTATAGCGAAGGATTTCATCCACGAAAGGAGAAAAACATGAACATAAAAAATCTAACTAAAAAAGGAACAATCTTCATACTTATACTTACAATTATCATATCAACGCCTAGTACATTAGTCTTTAGTGAAGCAGAAAGCATTCAGCAGCAACAAGAAATAGATCTACAACAAGACTTAGAGTTTTTAGGTAAGCTGATTAAGTTCATAAAAGCTAACTATGCATATGAAGTAACTGAAGAAGAGCTAATGGAAGGAGCCATGAAGGGATTATTTTACTATCTTGATGATTATAGCTTCTATTATAATAAGGAAGAGTTTGAAGAGCTTACTCAAACAGTATCAGGAGACTTCGGAGGCATAGGACTACACATAACAGAAAAGAATGGTCATGTAACAGTATTGACACCTATAAACGGTACCCCGGGATTTAGAGCAGGAATAAAACCAGATGACATCGTAGTATCAGTAGACGACATAGACATAAAAGGCTTTACATCAAAACAAGCAGCAGATCTCATGAGAGGAGAGCCAGGTTCAAAAGTTAAACTAGGTATAGTGAGAGAAGGAGAGCCAAAAGTTCTTTATTTTGACATAGTGAGAGAGCTTATAATTATAAACCCAATAGAATATGAAATACTCAAAGACAATATTGGTTACATAAAAATAATAGAGTTTAATGAACATACATTAGAAAATGTACTTAAAGCATTAGGTCAATTTAAAATTGAAAAAGTAGATAAAGTAATATTTGATGTACGAAACAACCCAGGAGGTAGTTTAAATGAAGTAGTTAATGTACTTAGATTTCTGGTACCTAGAGGGCCCATAGTTCATATAAAATATTCAAATGGAGAAATAGCAACATACAATTCATATAACGACGATGTAAACTTTAAGCTTGCAGTACTAGTGAATAAAGGTAGTGCTAGTGCATCAGAAATATTTGCAGGAGCTATAAAAGACCTAGGGGTAGGTACTATCATAGGAACTACTACCTTTGGGAAGGGCACAGTGCAGTCAATCATGCCCCTAGTAAATGGTGGAGGAATTAAACTAACTATAGCAGAATATCTTACAGCTAATATGAATCCAGTAAATAAAGTAGGTATAGAACCGGATATAATAGTAGAGAATAAAACAGAAGAAGACCTACAGCTTAAAAAGGCGATACAAGTGCTAAAAGAACAGTAGCTGAACAGTAGTTAAACAATAGTTAAACAATCGTTAAGGCTATCGTTCAAATTGTCATTCTGAGCGTTAGCGAAGAATCTCTCTTTATGTCTTATTGACATATGAAAACCCTTAAGATAAAATACTATAGTTGTTTAATAAAATATCGGAGACACAGTTAAGACAAGGAGGTATAAATTACATGTCCACCAAATACATTTTCGTAACAGGGGGGGTAGTATCCTCACTGGGAAAAGGAATCACAGCAGCAGCATTAGGACAGTTATTAAAAGCAAGAGGGATTAAAGTAAGTATCCAGAAATTTGACCCATATATAAATGTAGACCCAGGCACCATGAGTCCATATCAGCATGGAGAAGTATTCGTAACAGATGACGGTGCGGAAACAGACCTAGACTTAGGACACTATGAAAGATTCATAGACATTAACCTAAGCAAATATTCAAACGTAACTACAGGAAAAATATACTGGTCTGTACTCAATAAAGAAAGAAAAGGTGAATACCTAGGGAGGACAGTACAAGTCATACCTCACATAACAAACGAAATAAAAGAAAGAGTATTCAGAGTAGCAAAAGACAAAGATGTAGATGTAGTTATTACAGAAATCGGAGGAACAGTAGGAGACATAGAGAGTTTACCATTCCTTGAAGCTATTAGACAGATTAAATATGACATAGGAAAAGAAAATGTAATGTATATCCACGTTACACTAGTACCTTATTTATCAAAGGCAGGAGAACTAAAAACTAAGCCTACACAGCACAGTGTAAAAGAGCTTATGAGTATAGGTATCCGTCCAGACGTATTAGTATGTAGATCAGAACATCCTTTATCACAAGAAATGAAGGATAAAATAGCACTATTCTGTGACATGGACTCAAATCATGTAATACAAAATCTAGATGCAGAAACACTTTACGAAGTACCTATGCTATTAGAAGAAGAAGGACTACCAAGTCTAGCTATCGAACATTTAGGATTAAAATGTAATGAACCAGATTTAAAAGAATGGACAGACATGCTTGAAAAAGCTAAAAGCCCAAAAGGAAAAGTAAATATAGCATTAGTAGGTAAATATGTAGAGCTAAAAGACGCTTATCTATCAGTAGCAGAAGCCCTTAGACATGCAGGCATAGCTAACGAGGTAGATATAGATATAGATTGGGTACAGTCAGAAGACATGGATGAAGATAATTGTGGTAAATTACTTAAAAATGCAGACGGTATATTAGTACCAGGTGGATTTGGAGATAGAGGAGTAGAAGGAAAGATTTGTGCAATTAAGTATGCAAGAGAAAATAAAATACCATTCCTAGGCATATGCTTAGGTATGCAAATGGCAGTAGTAGAATTTGCACGAAATGTTGCAGGATTAAAAGGAGCACACAGCTCAGAATTAAAAGAGGATACCCCTTACCCAGTTATCGACCTTATGCCAGAGCAAAGAGATATAGACAGCCTAGGAGGAACTATGAGACTTGGTCTATATCCATGTAAACTTACAGAAGGCGCAAAGGCAATGGAAGCATACCAAGACGAACTTATATATGAAAGACATAGACACAGATATGAGTTTAATAACGAGTTTAGAGATAAGATGCTAGAGCATGGACTAGTTATAAGTGGAGTATCACCAGATGAAAGATTAGTAGAGATAGTAGAGCTAAAGGACCATCCATGGTTCGTAGCAGTACAGTTCCACCCAGAATTTAAGTCAAGACCTACTAGAAGTCATCCACTATTTAGAGAGTTCATAAAAGCAGCGAAGGCCAATACCAACAGCTTATAAAATGTCATCCTGAGTATATAAAACTGTCATCATGAGCACCAATTATGCGTCATCATGAGCACCACCACGTGTTATCCTGAGCGAAGCGAAGGATTTCGCTTTAAACTGTAAAGCAAATGTAATACAACTGTAATGTTAATTTCAGTAATTATGTTATATAATAACTAGTGTAGTAGTGAGGCAAGAAATGCCCAATATTACATTTTCATTACAAACATACTTGTCTAATTGACGGACAAATGTGTTAGTGCTATAATTAGGAATAGAATGCAGGTAATATACATATTGCCTAATTCTACAAGTATAAGTCCAGATTGGTTTCGGAAGGAGTTACAATCTGAACTACAAGCTTTAAATTCCTTCACAAGAAAAAAATATAATTATATTATAGGGAGGTTTTATTCAATGAAGAAAGTTTTATCATTAGTACTAGTACTTACATTAGTACTTGGTAGCTTCAGCTTCGCTTTCGCAGCTCCAAACGACGTAGTTGGAACTGAATATGAAGATGCTGTTGAAAGACTAGGCCAATTAGGCATATTCACTGGCTACCCAGATGGTACATTCAAACCAAATAATACTATAACAAGATCAGAATTTGCTGCAGTAGTAGTTAGAGCAAAAGGATTAGAACCAGCTGCTTTAGCTGCAAAAGGTACTACAGCGTTCGCAGATGTTCCAGCAGAAAACTGGGCATCAGGATACGTTAACATAGCAAGCAAAATGGGCTTTGTTAAAGGATATCCAAATGGCAACTTTGGTCTAAATGACCCTATCACTTATGAACAAGCTGTTACTCTAGTAGTTAGAGTACTTGGCTATGAACAAGCTGCAGAAGCTAGAGGAGGATATCCATATGGATACCTAATCGTAGCTAACGAAAATGGTTTACTTGATGCAGTTAAAGGAACTCAAGGACTTCCAGCTCCTAGAGGACTAGTAGCTCAATTAGTTGACAATGCACTTGAAATTCCAATGATGATTCAAGTTGGATACGGTGCACAAACTAAATGGGTTGTATCAGGAACAGAAGATACTGAAGAAAGATTATTATTAGATGATCTTGGATTTGAAAAAATAGTTGGAAGAATGACTGAAAAAGTTAATGATGACAATGAGATTACACTAACTGACAAAAATGACAAAGATCATGTGTTAGTAGTTGCGGAAGATTTTGATTCAGAAGCTAATTTTGGATTAAAGTTAACTGCATGGGTAAATGGCAAAGATGAAGTAGCGGTATATACAGTTAATGAAACACCAATTTATGATGCTGTAGAATATGATGCTGATGACAACGTATTAACAGTTGTTGCTGCAGAAGATGACTATGATATGGCTGATGATGTTGTTGTATATGCTAACGGTTCATTAGTTAAGAAACTTAGCGATATAAAAGCATCATATGACTATGCTAAAGTAGTTGTTGTAGATAAAAAAGTTGTATTTGTTGATGCTTATGAATTAAAAGGATACTTTGTTGTAAGTGAAGTAGATGGAAATGTTGCATATGACTTCAATGACGATGAAGTAAACCTAAAAGATTATACAATAGTAAAAGAAGGAAAAACAATAGCTGTAGCTGACTTAGAAGAAGGAGACAACTTGTTTTTCAACAAAACTGCTAAATATGCAGAAGTTTATAACGATAGCGTAACTGGTAAAGTAGATAAAGCATATGATGATTCCTTCAAACTTGATGGAACTACTTATGGATGGGCAGACTATGCTTTATATTTAGAAGATGAAGAATTAGCAGAATTAACTCATGAAGTTATTGCTTCAATGATGGATGAAGAAGGAACAGTTGAATTATTCTTTAATAGAGTTGGCGATGTAGTTCTAGTTGCTGGAGATACAGGTGCAGCTGATACATCTAACTATTATGGACTTGTAACAGCAAAAGCAGAAAAATTTGAAATAAGAAATAAAGATTACTTTAATTTAGATGTATTAAACAAAGAAGAAAAAGTTGTAAAATATGATGTTCTATTAAAAGATGGCGATAAATTACCAACTATCGAAGCAGGAGAAGTAGTTATAGTTACTGTAGATGAAGATGGTGAGTATGATAGTTATTCAGCTTTTTCAGCAACTAAGAAAGTAACTACTGATGCAAAATTAACTGATAAATATGTTGGTTCATACAGATTACAAGATAGTGCTTTAGTATTCTGGGCAGAAGAAGATACTGATGGCAATTCAAATTACGCTAAAGCTGAAGTTATGACTTGGGCAGAAGCTGCTGATGAATTTAGCGAAGTTACAGGTGCTACATTCTATGCTAACTCAGCTAATAAAGTTGTAGCTGTAGTAGTTACAAAATCTAATGCAGACACTGATCCTTTAACACATACTGGATTGGTTACAAGTGTTAGAAAGTTCAGTAGTTCTACAGATAAATGGGAAATAACAATTCAGGTAGATGGAGAAGCAAAAGTATTAGTTACAGATACTAGTAAAGTAAAAGCAGTAGGCGAAATAAAAGGCACTTTTGTAACATTAACAGTTGGAAATACTACAGGGTTAGTTACAAAAATTGAAGACGCTGCTATTAAATCAGGAAAAATTGATACACTTAGCACTTCAGGCAAAACTATTACAGTTGCAGGAGATGTTTACAGATTAGTTGATGGTTTTGTAGTATACAATGAAAAGAATAAAGAAATAGCTCTAAGAGATCTAAATGATGGAGATACAGTAACATTAGCTCTTGACGAAGCTGATACTATATTTGTTAAGTATGTAAAGAGAACTGCAGTTGCTTCAGCAGATGGTGGCAGTGGAGAAGAGACAGAAAAAGCAACATTTGAATTAGCATTTAATGCTAGAGGAAATGTTTGGGTAACAATTGATGGAACTGACTACTTATATGGTGGTGCAAAAACAGCAACAGAATTAAACGAAGCATACAAAGGTAAGGAAGTTGAATTTGTTACAAAAACTGTAGACAGCGAGACAGTTGTAGTAAGTATCGAACTTGCTGAATAAGCAAGAATAATTGAAATAACAAGAAATAGTGCTAGACACTTAACTTATTGAGATGATGATTCTCAATTAAAGAAAGAGACCCCAATGGGCAAAGGAGAAATCTTAAGCCCATGGGGTCTCTTCTTTTTTGGGCTATATTTCAACAAAGGCAAGGTGCAGGCACCTTGTCCCAGTTTTAATTATATAAAGAAAATTAATTCTGAAGCTAAATATATTGTTTTAAAGATATGAAGTAAATGATATACTAGAAGTACATAATAATAATGAAGGAGGGCTTAGGGATGGATGATAAGGTTTTTAGTTTGTTAGAAAAAACGTTGAAATAAGGGTAATTAATGGGACAAAATAAGGGGTGAGGAAGATAGGAAACTTGTCACACTCAAAAACTCAAACAACAGAGATTTAGCATTTAAAAATTCTTTAAGACGTTAGTCCTTTGTTGTGTGAGCTTTTGAAGTAATTAATAATAAAATTAAGTCAAAATAAGTGTATTATTAATATATAGGGAGGAATAGTTTATGAAAAGACTTTTGTCACTTGTTTTAGTTATTGTTATGATTTTTTCAATGAGCATTGTTACATATGCAGAGAATAAAGATGTAGAAAATGAAGTTGTCAATGAACTTGATCCAGACACAGAAATAGAATTAAGCCTTGAGCAGGCTATAGACTATGCTTTAGAACATAGTAGAGATATGAGAATACAAGATTTAGATATGAAGAGAGCAGAGCTTAAGTATGATCAAGATAGAAAGACGTTGAGGGATTACCGAAACAACAAAGAACTAATAGATGCTGCTGCAAATGCATCTAGAGAGGAGAAAGCTTTTATTGACTTTGATATATTAACTATTGTAGACCAAAAAGAATATTTTGACCTTGGCATTCTAGACAGACAAGCCAAACTTTCAAAACAAATATCAACCTGGAACAAAGAAATAAAAGAAAATGAAATAAAATACAATGTTGAAAAAGCATACTTTGATTTGTCTCAAAGTGAAAAAGATTTAGAGATAGCTAAGGAAGGCTTTGAATTGGCTAATAGACAATATGAGCAGAGTAAAAAAATGTATGAGCTAGGTACCATCTCACATCAACAGCTGCTATCAGTAGAACTTGCAGTATCTCAAGCTCAATCAGGTTTTGACATGGCTGAAATGGGTTATGAGTTGCAAAAGATGAGTTTCAACAATACGTTAGGACTTTCATTAGGACAAAAAATAAAGCTTACTGACAAAATAGAATATAAAGAGCATGAAGAAATAAAGCTAGAAGAATCCATGGAAACTGCTAGAGATAACAGTGCAATG